>JAGOUB010000023.1 GCA_018061525.1 Candidatus Peribacteraceae bacterium | reverse complement strand
GTGGCGGCGCAGGTCCGAGGCCGCGCGACTCAAGAGAGGCGCGGCCGAGTTTGCGCCGCCCGCGGACCGAGCCATTTCGCGCAGGCAACACAACGTCAGCGGCCTGTTTTCTTTCTCCACTTTCTTTGCGCCAAAGAAAGTGGATACCAAAAGGTGTATCACCTCAGGAGATGAGCTTTTCCAATCCAGCCTTATCCTCACTCTTCCCAATCACCGCGAGCTTCAGATTCTCGGTGGTAAAGATGCGCTTCGCCAGGCCATTCAATTGCTCCAGCGTGACGGCGTCGACGAGCGTCATGTACTCCTCGATGGTGCGGACCTTGGGGTAGAGCAGCTGCTGGCGACCGAAGAAGTGGCCCAGCTCCTCACTGTCCTCAAACCCGAGCGTCATGCGGCCCTTGAGGTAGTCCTTGGCGCGCTTGAGCTCGTCGGCGTCGAAGCCCTCTTTGGCGCAGAGCTCATACTCGTGGCGGATGAGCGAGATGGCCTCGTGCAGGCGCGACTGGTCGATGCCCGCGCGGGTGGAGACGATGCCGGCGTCGAGGTAGGCGTCCACTTCGGTCTGGATGTAGTAGCACATGCCCTTGGCTTCGCGAATGCGGAGGAACATGCGCGAGCTCATGTTGCCGCCCAGCGCAATGGCCAGGAGCTTCTGCGCGAACTGCTCGTCGCTGGTGGAGGGCACGCCCGGCACGCCGAGCACCAGGTGAGCCTGTTCGGTCGGCTTACTGCGGAGGAAGACGCGCTCCTTGCTGTAGTCCTTGAACGGCACGAACGCGTGGCCCTTCTTACCCTCCAGCTTGCCGAAGTACTTCTCGGCCAGCGCCAGCGCCTGCTCGGGCGTCACCTTGCCGGCAAAGACGACCACGCAGTTGTCGGGCGTATAGAGGCGGTCTTTGTGTGCCTGGAAGTCGGCCTGGGTGACCGACATGATCACCTCCTCGCGGCCGATCGTGTCCCAGCCGAGGGGCGTGTTGCCGAGCATCAGCTCCTCGAAGTCCCAGCCGGCGCGGTACATGGGGGTGTCTTGGTACATGCGCTCCTCCTCGATGATCACGCCGCGCTCGCGCTCGATGTCCTCCTTGGGGAACGTCGCCTTAAGCAGCATGTCGGAGAGCACGTCGCAGGCCAGCTCGGTGTGGGCGGCCGCGGCCTTCACGTAGTAGCCGGCGTACTCCTTGCCGGTGAAGGCGTTGAAGTCAGCGCCGACGGCTTCTAGGGCTACAGAGACCTCCTTCGTATTCTTGTACTTCTCGCCGCCCTTGAAGAACATGTGCTCCAAGAAGTGGCTGATGCCGCGCTGCTCGTGCGTCTCGTAACGCGAGCCGGCGCCGGCGAAGACGATGACCGTGACGGCCTCGGTGCCTTCGACGGGGGCGGTGAGGACGGGCAGGCCGGAGGCGAGGCGGGTGAGGTGGTGCTTCATAAGATTATTTGGGGTGTCAGGCGGAAGGGGCGGGTGAGAGGAGAGGCCAGAAGTTGAGGGCGACGACGACGCCAAAGAGCAGGAAGGCCGTGATGCCGATGAACCAACCGAGCCCGCGCGAGGTCTCGTTATCAGACAGGCTGCGGTGCAGCGCGATGGCGCCCAGCATCAGGCCGGAAGCGGCGAGCGGCACGTCAACCACCCGGAGCCAAAAGGCGGGCCAGGGGGTAAGCAGATCGTTGCGCAGGCAGAGGAACGCCAGGAAGGCGCTGAGCCCGAGCGGGTAGAAGATCACCGCCGAGAGGACGGAGAGAGTACGCGTCACGACAGCAGTGTAGCGGATTTACCGCTCACGCTTGACCGTCAGACGCGCGCGGCCGGTGCTGCGGCGGCGCGAGAGGACCTTGCGACCGTTCTTCGTTGCCATGCGGGAACGAAAACCGTGTTTGCGAAGCCGGCGGCGCCACTTCAATTTTCCAAGCATAAGTGCCGGGGCAGACTACAGACGCCTTTCAGAGGGGTCAAGGAAGAATGACATCCCCCGTCCCCGGTTTGCCCGGACGGAAGACGAAACCGCGCAGGAAGACGTAATTAAGGCCCAGCAGGAGCAGCACGGCCACCGCCTTGCCGATGAACTCCGGCACGGCCAAAAAGTGGATGAGGCAGAGCGAGATCAGGTAGTTCATCAGGGCCGAGTTGCCGTAGACGAGCAGGAACTTCCAGACCTCCGAGCGAGCCTTGGTCTCGTGCAGGCGAAAGGTGAAGTACTTGTTGCAGAGGAAAACGGTGAGCAGCGCCAAGCTGCCCGAGAGCAGGAGCGCTGTCGCCGGCGGCCAGTCCAACAAACGTGTGCAGATGAGCAGGGTGCCGAAATCGACGGTGGCGCCGAGTCCGCCGCTCACGAGGAAACGGGCGAAGACGGGCGCGTGGCGCCGAATGCGGGAGAACAGCGGATTGGGATGCGACACGGCGAGGAGCATACAGGAGCAGACGCCTGGCGCACCTCTTCCTGACGGGGCATCAAAAAAAGCCGGCTCCCTCGAGGGGAACCGGCGGGTCGGAGCGCGACTAGAAGTCGACTTCCAGGTGGATGAGGAGCTGGGCGATGGCCGCCCGTACGATCAGGTCCGGGGATTTCATGACGGCCTCTTTCCAGCAGACGAAGACGACGCTGGGCCAATCGGGGTGGACCCAGAAGAACTGGGGGGCCGCTTCGCTCGCCGAGCGATCAGGTGCCACCGCTTGGAGGCGGTCGCCATCGACCAGCACGGTGTAGGCCTGGATGCAGCCCGTAGCGGAAGCGGGGCTCGCCTCGCTGTAGTTGCGATCCATGACCGCGGGCAGGCCCGGCAACAGCACGGGTTCGACGGTCGCGCCAGCCTCGGCGGCGGTCTCGCGGACGGCGGCCCCCTTGTGCGATTCGCTGGGGCGCTTGAAGCCCCCAATGGCGCACAGGTAGGTGCCACCCAGGTTCACGCGCTTCTCGGGCAGGACACCCACCCACAACATGCCGTTGCGCTTAGCGTAGGGCAGCGTCACCGCCCCACCAGAATGGGCGAAGCGCCAGCCGGTATGCCCATCGCGGTCGTCGGTGCCGAACGAGAGCGTGCCGTACTTGGAGACCAACTCGGCCTGTCGCACGCTGCCTTGGTCATCGACTGCCAGCGACCGGGTGCTCCAGGCGCCCTTCTTCTCCTCGGGGATGGGAATGAACACGGACGTCTTCCTTCTTCGATAGACGGTTCTCCGACGTGCCACCCGCGATAGCGGGCGTGCTTTGATACTTTATACTATTATTATATTTGGTCAATAATGACCAGGAGAGGCTTCCGGTAGGTACTTTCCTGGCCTAGACTCCTGCCATGACCCTCCTGGAAAAGCAGATCTGCATCGTCGGCCTGGGCTACGTGGGCCTCCCTCTGGCGGCCGCGCTCGCACGCAGCGGCTTCACCGTGAGCGGGTACGACATCAGCAGCGGCCGCATTGAAGAATTGCAGCGCGGGCACGACCGGACCAACGAACTGAACGAGGCGCAGCTCAAGGCCGTCACCATCCAGTACGCCACCGACCCGGACATCATCGCCGCCGCCGACATCATCATCGTCACCGTTCCCACACCCATCGACGCCAAGAACGACCCCGACCTCTCCCCCGTCGTCTCCGCTATGGAGACCATCGGCAAGCGGCTGAAGAAGGGCGCGATCGTCGTGTTGGAATCCACCGTCTATCCCGGCGTGATGGAGGAGATCTGCGCGCCGATTTTAGAAAAAGAATCGGGACTGACGTGCGGCACGGACTTCACGCTCGGCTACTCGCCCGAGCGCATCAACCCCGGCGACCGCGAGCACACCGTCGACAAGATCGCCAAGGTGGTGGCCGGCCAGGACGCGGCCACGCTCGAGATCTTGAGCGAGCTCTACGGCAAGGTGACGAGCGGCGGCATCCACCGTGCGCCGTCGATCAAGGTGGCCGAGATGGCCAAGGCGATCGAGAACGCCCAGCGCGACCTGAACATCGCCTACGTAAACGAGATCGCGCTGCTCTGCGGGCGCCTCGGCATCCGCACCAAAGACGTGCTCGACGCCGCCGGCACCAAGTGGAACTTCCTGAAGTTCCAGCCCGGCCTCGTCGGCGGGCACTGCATCGGCGTGGACCCATACTACCTGGTGGAGAAGGCACGCCAGCTGGGGCTGAAGACACACGTGATCAGCGCCGGCCGCGCCGTGAACGACGGCATGGCGGCCGAGGTGGTACAGCGCGCCGTCGCCGCTCTCGGCTCGACCGCCGGCAAGCGCGCGCTCGTGCTGGGACTCACCTTCAAAGAAGACATCCCCGACACCCGCAACAGCAAGTCATTCGACGTGATCACCGCGCTGCAGGCCGCCGGCCTGGAGGCGCACGGCCACGACCCCGAGGCCCACCCCGCCGTGCTTGAACACCAGGGCGTGATCCAGGGCGACTTGGACAACGGCGGCTATGACGCCGTCTTCTGGCTGGTGCCGCACCGCGCCTACCGCGAACTGAAGCCTGCCGATTGGCAGCGCCTGGTGAAGCCGGGCGGCGTCGTCTTCGATCTCAAATCGCTGCTCAATCCGACCATGCTGCCGGACCGGACACTGCTCTCGCTCTGATCAGCGCACGACGCGGATAAAATAGCCCGACGTCTGCAGCTCGGAGACGCTCCGCATGCCTGCGGAACCCCAGTCGAGCAGGCGACAGAGCCAGACGAGCGGCGCCAAGCGGTGCAGCGGCAGGAAGCGCAGGAGCGTCTCGGTCAGGCCGCGCACCGGACAGATCGTCACCTGGCTGCAACCGCGGAAGAGGAAGGCGAGGCCGTCCTTGGAGGCGCGGAAGTAGTCGTAGTAGTCGCCCGTTTGGACCGCGTGGTAGCGGTACATGAACGGCACGTAGATCAGGCCCGTGCCGCCCGGCTTGAGCACGCGCGTGATCTCCTCGGCTGCCAGCTTGGGATCGTAGACATGTTCCAGCACGGCCATGCAGAAGAGGCCGTCGAGTTCGCCGTCGTTGAACGTGAGCGCGTGGATGTCCTCGACGCGGTCGGGGTGGTACTGGTCGGTGTAGTCGGTGACGAGATAGCGGACCGTCGGATCCTTCAGGTGATGGCCGAACTTGGCGACCAGCGCCTTGTCCTCCTTGTCGCCGCGCGTGGCATCGAGCCGGAGTCCGCCGCCCAAGTCGGCGATAGTGCCGCCACCGGCAAACACCGCCTCGATCGATTGCTCGAAGAAGTCCTCCCAGTGCGGGCGGGAGAGCTGGCGCCAGGCCGAGCCGGCGGGATGGATGATTGCCGGACGGTGCGAGGCGTCGACGCGCTTGGGAGTCTGCATGCCGGGCCATGGTACCATCGCGGGGATGTCCGCCCTCTCTCCTCTCCTGCGCCGCCTGGCTAAAGCCAAAGACGAGCTGATGCGCGTGCTGCGTTCGGCTTGGTACACCTCGATCCTCGGCGCCTGCGGCGGCGGGCTGCAGGTTTACGGACCGGTCTGCGTCCGCCATCCCGAGAACGTGCGGATGGGGAAGGACTGCACGCTGAACCATTGGGCTGTGCTCAACGCCCGGGCCCCGCTCGTCATCGGCAACCGCGTGCGCCTCTCGGCTCACTGTGTCATCAGCACCGCCGGCCTCGACACCGCCAAGACCCCGGCCGGCGAGCTGCACGCGCACGTCGCCAAGCCCGTCACCCTCGAAGATGATGTCTGGGTGGGCGCAGGCGCCGTCATCCTGCCCGGCGTGACGATCGGCGCGCGGACAGTGGTGGGCGCGGGTGCGGTGGTGACCAAGGACCTCCCCCCGGATTCGGTGGCCAAGGGCGTGCCGGCCGTCGCCCTGCCGAAGAAGGCGTAGTCCGGAAGGGCCCGATATGGGAGAATACAGCGGATGCAGCCCGAAAAGCCGTCATCGCGCATTCCTTGGGATCGCCTCAGCCGGCGCTTCCACATCAACGTGCGCTACTTCGCCGAGAACTCCGCCATCCTGACGCTGAACTACGCGCTGTCGGTGCTGGGCGGACTCATCACCGGCTACCTGGTGGCGCGCGTGCTGCCCGCCGAGCTTTACGGCGGCTACCGCTTCGGCCTGGCCGTCACCGGCTTCGTCAGCTTGATCACGCTGCCCTCGCTCGAGTCGGCGGTGGCGCGGGAGATCGCCAAAAAAGGGCCGGCCGAGACGCCGCTGCAATTCACCATCCTGGCCAACGCCGTCCTCTGCCTGGTCGGCGCGCTCGCGCTTGTGCTGATCATCCCGCTGCTCGGCATTTGGGAGCGCGAGAGCCTGGCGCCGCTCCTGCTCGTAATGGCGGCGTTCTTCATACCGCTGCAGCTCTCCAGCACCTTCTTCAGCGGCATCGTCACCGGCACCGGCGAGTTCCGCCGCCTGCTCTGGGTGAACCTGGTCCAGACCCTGATCATCGTCTGCCTGGTGCCGCTCACCCTCTTCTTCACACAGTCGCTGCCGGCACTCTACGCCGTGGCCGTGGGCGTGCCGGGACTGGTCGTAGTCGCCGCCTTCTGGGGCCAGCTCGGCCGCTTCCCGTCGCGCGAGCGGTCGTGGCGCGTGATCAAATACGGCACGCTCCTGAGCCTCAACACCATCCCGGTGGCGATCGCGTCGCAGCTCGACAGCTTCATCATCGCCGGCATGTTCGGCTTAAAGCAGCTCGCCCTCTTCCAGGTGGCGATCCTCGTACCCGAGCAGTTGAAGGTCTGGTTTAAGTCGCTCATGCCCGTCTCGTTCTCGCGCCTGGCCACGCTGGAGGACAGCTGGGAGAGCCGCCGCAAGGTGCGCAATGTCACCGGCCTGCTCATGCTCGCAGTGGGAGTCGGTGTAGCAGTCTACGCCACACTCGCGCCGTGGCTCTGCGCGCTGCTCTTCCCCAACTACGCCGGCACCGACATCGTCCCGCTCACGCAGCTCTCGGCCGCACTGCTGGTGGTGGTGCCGTGCTCGCTCCTGTCACAGTATCTGGAGGCGCACGGGATGGTCCGCTCGCTGCAGTGGGCCAACTGGCTCTCGATGATCCTCTTCGTGATCGCCCTGTTCGTGCTCACGCCCACCATGGGTCTGGCCGGCGCCATCTTGGCCCGCGCGCTGCTGCGCGGCGTCTTTGCACTCGCCAACCTGTTCTCGCTGCTCACCGTCCCGCTCGTCCGCGACTGACCATGCTCTTCACGACCTCCTGGGACGACGGCTATGCCCTGGATCTGCGCGTCGCGGCGCTGCTCACGCGCTATGGCTTGAAAGGGACGTTCTACGTGTGCCCAGCGCCGCAGTACGGCCTGCCGCTGCTCGACGATGCCGGCCTGCGAGCCTTGGCCGAGGCGCACGAGGTGGGCGCCCACACCCTCACGCATCCGCGCCTGACACGCATCGCCCCGGAGGAAGCCGCTCGCGAGATCGCCGGCAGCCGCACCGAGATCGAGCGCCGCACGGACAAGGCCTGCGCCATGTTCTGCTACCCCAAGGGCGACTGGTCGCCGGACGTCGCCGCGCTCGTCCGCAAGGCCGGCTTCGTGGGCGCGCGCACCACCGAGCCCTGGCGCTTCGCCGGCGCCGACCGCTTCGCATTGCCCACCAGCCTGCAGCTCTCGCACTTCCCTTTCCGCCGCGCCTACCGCTCGTGGCGCCACGTCGTCGATCCGCTCGGGCCGCTGCGCGTCTCACGGAAGCCGCTGCGTGATCTCGGCGTGCCGCACTCGGCGATGGGAAGCTGGCTCTCGATGGCCACAACGCTCTTCGACCGCGCGCTCGCCAAAGACGAGCCGTTCTTCCACCTCTGGGGACACAGCAGCGAGATCGAGCGCTACGGGATGTGGGACGACCTCGACGCCTTCTTGGCGCACGTCGCTGCCAGCGGCGCCGAACCCGTCACCAATGCGGAGCTGGCGGGAACCGCCGCCTGATCAGAGAAGCTTGCGGTAGAGCACGAACGGAATGACGGCCACGTAGCCCTTCGCATCGAAGCGGTCGCGCAGCACCTTGAGTCCCGGTGAGACATGAAACAATTCAGGACGGTGGTCCTTGATTTGCGTGAGGATGAATCCGCCCGGCGCCAGCTTGGCGTCGAAGGCGTCGAAGTATGTGACCGGATCGTGCAGGTGCTCGAAGACCTCGGTAGCAATGAGCGCGTCGAAGGCCGGCAGCTCGGGCAGCGGCTGGGCGCGGGTGCTATCGAGGAGCTCGGCCGCAAGCCCGAGCTTGGCGCATAGGAAGGCCAGGAAGTCCTTGCGCATCGTCGGGATGTCGATGAGCACCAGGCGCGGCGAGGCGCCGCCGTCCTTCAATTGTTCCGCAAGCGCGATGGAGTGTTGGGCAAGACCGCAGCCGAAGTCGGCGATCACCGGGTTCGTCTTGCCGCGCAGGCCCTGCACCAACGGGTGGTCAGAGGCCCACTTAGTCTCCTTGTACGAGAGGTAGCGCAGGAAGTAGAGCGGCGCCGAGAACTGATAGGCCTCGAACACCTCGGACGGCTGGTCATTGAAGAACACGGCGTAGACCTTGTTGGAGAGCGTCAGGAAGAAGCGGAAGAACACGCCCCGGTGGCCGCCGCGCATCGACTCCCACGACGACTTGTAGCGCTGGCGGCTCTCCTCGACGGAGATCTTGAGGCGCTGGGCGTTCCACTCGCAGAAGGCTTCCTGCCAGCGGTTCATCTTTTCCAACCTCTCCGGGCCGCGCAGCCAAGCGACGGCGTACTCCGAATTGGGGATCTGATTGAGGACCGAAACGACGGCTTTCTTGAGCATGCGGGCAGGATACCAGCCCCTCACCCCCGCGCCATGGAGAGCAGCAGGGCCGTAACCAGACGCGGCAGGCCGTGGCGCTCCACGACAATGCGGCGGAGCTCTGCGGAGAGCGCCTCGTGCTCGGGTTCGCTGAGCGTGAGCAGGGCCAGCGCAATGCCGCCGAGGGTATTGGGGTCGGCGCGGCAGGCCTCGGGCAGCAACATGGCGGCCGCCTCGGAGGTGGTCACAACCAGACAGCCGCAGGCCATGGCCTCCAGCAGGGCCTTGTCGAGGCCGCCGCGGCTGGCATGCAGGAAGAGCGTCGTGCGGGCGAGGAGCGCCGGCAGTTCGTGGTGCGGAAGGAAACCCATCTCGATCCGATCGCGTGCGCCGAGACGATCGGCCAAGGCCAGCACCGCCTCCTTCTCGCGACGGTCGGCGTCGGTAAAGGCGTCGCCGACGATGCGCAACTTCATGGACGACGGCAAGGCGGCGAACGCCTCCACCACCTGAGGCAGATGCTTGATGGGCGTCACGCGCCCGACCGTGGCGCAGAGGTTCTTGTCGCGGGCGCCCGCGGGCGCGAACTGCTGCGTGTCGATGCCGTGGCCCACCACTTCCTGCTTGGACGACGGCCAAGGCATGCCCTCCGGCGTGGCCGAATAGATGCGCGTGCAGAGTCGCTCCGCGAGCTTGAGGAGCCGGCCGCCGCGGCGCACTTCGTACCAGAGGAAGACGCGCTTCCCGAGCACCATCCAGACCGGCCACCCGAGCACGACCCAGATGGGGGTCATGTGCACGAGTACGGCGTCGTAGTCTTTGCGCTGCGTGATGATCAGGCGCCAGAAGCGGAGAATCTGCGCGGCCTTGCCGGCGCCCTTCTCTTTGTTCAGCGAGAGGATCGTCGCGTCGACGGTCGTGCGTCCGACCTGCTGCGCGATGACGGTCAGCTCCGTGCCCTGGGCCACGAACTCCTCCAACCAGCGGTGGAAGAACCCGAGGATCGGGTGGTCGAGGTCGGCCGCCTGTGTGACAACGAGGAGCTTCATCGGGCGAGAGAGCGAAGATACTCAGCGTAGGCGGCAATGTTCTTCCCGTACTCGTAGCGCTCGGCCACCTGGCGGCCGGCGGCGCCCATCTTCATGCGGAGCGCTTCATCGGCCAGGAGCGGCTTTAGCGCGGAAACGAGGCCCTCGGTTGTACCGTCGTGGAAGACGCCGTTCACGCCCTGCGTCACCGTCTCGGGGGCGACGCCCACGCGCGTGGTAGCCACGGGCAAGCCGCAGGCCATCGCCTCCAGCAGCACGCGCGGGCCGCCTTCACTGAGGGAATTGAGGACGAAGACCTTGGCCGAGCGCAGCGCGTCGGCAATGTCGGCCGGACCGGGCAGCCAGCCGGCGAACGTGACGCGGTCGGCAATGCCCAAGCGCGCGGCGTGCGCTTCGGCCTTGGCCCGCTCGGGGCCGTCGCCCACCACCAACAACGTGGCACCGGGAATCTTGGCGAGAGCGGTGATCACCGTGACCAGGCCCTTATTTGGGACGAGCCGTCCGCAGAACACGAGGTCGTAGGTAGCAGGAGAGGTGGCCGGCGAGAGCGCGTCGAGGCGCAGGTAGAGCGAGGAGACGACGGTGATCTTCTCCGCCGGCACTCCCAGCGTGATCAAGCGCTCACGCACGGCGCCGTTCACGACGCGCACGCCGTCGGCGTAGCGGGTGACCGACGGGAGCAGACGATTGAGCGGCGCGAGCAGCCACTCCTTCCAATCGGCCGCGACAGGCTCCCCCACCAAGTGGTGGATTTCTTCGCAGACGGCGATGCCCGTCAGGCGCTTCAGGCGGCGCGCGCCGAGTCCGTTATAGAACGGCGGGAACTCATGGACCGTCATCACCTGGTGACCGTGCTCGCGGACGAGCGCGGCGCCTTTGCGGGCGATGAAGAGCGGCTGTGCAAGGAGAGAGGAAGGCGACGGATGGACGAATACGTTGCCGAACAAGACGCGCTCGGATCCGCCGCGCGGACAAAGCACGTCGATGCGGTCGAACTGCTTGGAGAGCCCTTCGAGCGTCTGCCAGAAGGCGCCCTGCTTCCCTGTCGCGAGCGATCGGTCGCCGCTGATCATGAGCAGCTTCATGACAGGCGGGAGAAGAGGGCAAGATGCTCGGCGGCGACGATGTCCCAACCGCGTGCCAACGGCGGACGGGCGGCCTCGGCGGCCAGCTCGGCGTAGTCGGCGAGCGCACCGCGCACGGCGGCGGCCACGGCTGCAGAAGTCTCCAAGTCGGCCAAACGCATGCCGGCCGTCAGACGATCGCTCAGTCCCGTCTCGCGCGTCAGCAGCACGGGCAGGCCGGCGCTACGGGCCTCCAGGGCGGCATTGGGGCTGATATCCGTGAGCGACGGCACCACCAGTAGGTCGTGCGCGGCGAAGACTTCGGCCTTCTCCTGGCCGTGCGCGGTCGGCCGGAACGAGACGCGCGGAGCGACATCAGGGTGGCCGGCCAGCGCCTGCCGGATGGAGCCCTCGGCCGGCCCCTCGCCCACGAACGTGAGCGTGCAATCGGGAAGATCACGGAGAGCGCGGACCAGCACCGGCAAATTCTTGAAGGCGACGAAGCGCCCGAAGCTGAGCAAGCGCGCGGGCCGACCGAGCACATGCGGCGCGGCGGCCACCCGTTCAGGCAGGGCGTTCTCGATCACGCTCGTCGGCGGCAGGCCAGCGTAGG
>JAGOUB010000022.1 GCA_018061525.1 Candidatus Peribacteraceae bacterium | reverse complement strand
ACTCCTGTCCGCCTTACTGGCAACCGCGCCCGCAGCGGCGCAACAGGCCTCGGTCTACAGCGCGGCGCGCGCCGACGTGCTGGAGGAATCCGCCCGCTTCGGCATCGCGCCCGAGGTGGAGCGGTTCGCGCGGGCGGTGCTCGCGGCGCAGGGCGTGACGCTGACGACGGAACAGGTGAAGCGCTCGCTAACGCTGCCAGCCAGCACCGTCTGCAACAACCGCGCGCTGGCGACCATCGACGACAGCGAAGAAGAGAGTAACGACGAAGAGGCGAAGGACGAGGACCGGTCGGAGTGTCTGCAGACGATCGAACGATTGCAGCGGCTGCTGAAGCGCGAGTCGTCGGTGCAGGCACTCGGCCGCGACCTGCAGGCCATCGCCGCCAGCGCCGAGCTGGCGACCGATTCGTACCCGGGCATGGGCAGCGAGACGCTATTGGTGACCGAAGCCATCCGCACCATCTGGGGCAACCCCGGCAGCGGCAGCCGCGCCACGCTCTCGGTGCGCGCTTGGCCGGAAGACACTGACTTCTCGGGCATCACCGGCGCGCTCGGCGGCCTCAGCCGCGAGGAGCGAACCGGCGCCATCTGGCGCGCCTTCTACGGCGTGCGTTTCGCGCAGGGAGAGCGCGGCCGTCTGAACGACGCCGACACCGCCAGCAACCCGCAGAACGCCCTGGGCACCGAGCGGCAGTATCTCTTCAAGGAACAGCCCGCGGTCGACGCGGCGCTGCTGGCCCTGCGCGCGACACTACTCGGCGATAGCTTGAATGACGAGGCCGAAGCGGAAGCCGAACCCGGCCGCATCGTGGTGCTCTATCCGCCCAAGAGCATCGGCGGCAACCTGGTGGTCTGGGTCTCGAGCGACGATGTCGGCCTGCGTGAAGAGACGCCGATCCATCCCGTACTGCCGTCACTCGGCAGCGAAGGCAGCGCCATTGTCGGCGGCACCTGGCCGCCCCCGCCGCCCGGCCCCACGCGCGCGCCTCTCTCTCCCTCGCGCACCGACGACAGCGCCGGACTCTGCTTGGACCCCATCGCCGACGACGGCTTCCTGTGCACCGCGCCCGCCGATGGCACCTCGCCCTGCGAGGAAGAGACGCCGAACGCCGCCGGGGCCATCACGCTGGCGGCCTGCACGCCCGCGGACCAAGAGACGGAAGAGACGATCGCCGGCCCGCAAATCTGTTCCGACATCGACTGGCGCGGCACGGGCTTCGATCCAAATCAGCAATGCACGCCCGAGCTGGAGTGTGCGCCGTCATGCGCCGACGCCACCGGCCAGATCAACGACGAGACGCAGTACCACGTCTACATGAAGGAGGATAAGGACGGGAAACAGGCCGTGGCACGTGCCTGCGTGAAGGAAGAGGGCGACCTGCTGCCCGCCTACCGCCTGATCCAGGCGGCCAGCGGCATCCGCGTGTCGTGCGAGAGCGAGAACGGCGTAGATGTGGGCATCGGCCTGCCGCCGGAGGAAATGGGCTTCGCCTGCTGCTCGCTGACGGCGCAGATGGCGACGGTAATGTGCCGCGAGATGGAGGAGGACGGCGTCTTCGCCGAGGAGGACCGCACGCGCGCCGTCTCCACGACCGGCGAGGTCTTCGGCGCGGGCAGCTGCGCGCTGGCCTTCGCCATCGACTACTGCGGCCCCCAGTGCGGCCTCCAGCCCGAAGGCTTCTTGGAGGAGTTGATCGAGCGCGCCAATGCCAATCCGGCCGGCCGGCCCGAGAGCTGCCAGGAGGCCATCGGCCAGACCGTGGTGCAGGGCCTCATCGGCGAGGCGGCCGTGATCGACGAGGCCTGCTCGCCCGAGCGCGAGACCGACATGCCCAACACCATCTTGGCCAACACCTGCTACGCCGGCAGCTGCCTGGAACGCTCGCTCAAGTTGCACAACCTGGTGCCCGGCTTCGGCGCGCTGACCGCCGTGGACCAGACCATGCCCCAGATGCCGGAATTGCAGCGGCGCGACGAGGGGCGAGAAGTGGAAGTGGCACCGGTGCGCGAGCCGCGGCTGCCGAGCTACGAACCGTCTCGCGTGGTGGGCGATTTCGACGCCGCCTTCTGCCAGCTCAACGGCCTGCCGCCGCAGACGCCGCCCGTGGTGTGCGCGGTCGATCCGCTCCGCCGCGTGACGCTGACGCTGGCCGACCCGTTCAGCCAGCAGGCCAACCTAGACCAACAGCGGGCCGAGCTTGCCGCCCAGCAGTCGGCCTTCCTGCGCACCGGCCTGCCCGCCGGCACGCGCATCGGCGACCGCATGTTCACCGAGGCGCTGCGCGGACCTGTGCAGGGCCTGGCTGACTCGGTGGAGACCAGCACCGGTTTGCTCGCGGACCTGGCCGCCGTCCAATTCACGCCCGAGATGTGTCCGCTCTCCACCACCCAGCCGCTCGTCGGCTCCGGCGTGACGGAGTCCGATACCGGCTCGTTCCTCTTCTGATGCGCTCCCGCCCCGCCCTCATCGGCCTCGCCCTGCTGGCGCTCGTCGCGGCCCCGTCCGCGCGCGCCCAAGAGTCGGCGCTGTGCGACCAGCTCAGGGACGCGCCCGCACTCTCGCCGTACGTGCGGCAGGTGCTGGAGCGCGCCGACCGCGGCATGAACTACATCGCCGAGGGACAAGGCGGCGCGGGCGGCGTCGGCGTCTCGCTCTATTGGCGCACACTGGTGGAAAACGCCGGCTCGGCCGTGATCTCCGGCATGGACACCTCGCGGCGTATCACCAGCGCCATGCAGGACCTGACGAGCCGCTCGGCCTGCCTGCGCTACGACGCCATCCTGCTCTCGTGCAAGATCGAGCAGGTGCGCGCCCGCCTCAACGAGCGCCTCAGCCTGGCCGTCTCGCCCTCAGTCGACGCAGCCGGCGTATTCCAGCTGCAGGAGCTGCTGATTTTCCTCTTCGACCGCGACCGCCACTTGGCCGCCGGCGCCACCGATCCCTGGTATGCCGACTCGGACTGGGGCCGCGCCTACGCCTTCGACCCGCCCTCGCCCGGCTTCTGCTGCCGCACCGGCGACGACGGCCTGTCGTGCGAATCGCTCGACGAGGCCGAGTGCAACCCGGGCACCTTCTGGCAGACCGAGGACGACTGCGAGCAGGCCTGCGGCGCGACGTCGTTCCCGGCCGAGGACCCGCGCATCTGTCCTTACGATTCCGACTACGCCTACCCGACCGAAGGCGGCTACGGCTGCGATGAGACGGTGATGCCCGATGCGGCGATTGTGGCCGACGAGAAGACCGCGCTCGTCGAGCTGCGCGCGGCCGTGGAGCGCCTGCGCCAGGAGGCCGGAGCCGAACCGAACGCCGCCCGCGCGCCGGCACTGACAGGCTGCGCCTCGGAGTTCGGCCACTGCAACGACGAGGGCGCCCAGACCTGCAGCACCAATGCCGACTGCGAGGACGGCACGGCCTGCGTCTTCCAACGCGGCACCTGTCTGGATGATCCGTCGGTCTCGTGCGCGCTCGACGCCGATTGCGGCGACGCCGACGACGGCGAGCTGGCCGCCGTCTGCATCCTGCCGCCCGCCTCGCCGCCTGCTGCCGTCATCCGCCGCGGCCCCTTCGACCTGGAGCCCGACGACCTCCGCCTGGCGCGCTCGTTCATGGACTGGAGCGTCCGCGTGGGCGCCAGCCGCCCGTTCGGTTCGGCCGGCGCGGAGCCGCGTGACGAGGGCAACGGCAGCTCGGCCTACGTGGACCCGATCGACTTCATCTTGAACCAGGGCAACCGCGCCTACTTCCGCCAGGCAGCGGCGCGCTTCGCCGCCGACCAGGCACGCCTGGCCCCGCTCACCGAAACCTCGGACAACCTGCAGGACATGCTCATGCCGCTTCGGAAGGCGGTGGCCGAGTTCAGCACCATCGCCGCGGCCAAAGACGGCGTGCGAGAGGTGGTGCGGCGCTTCGCCGACCTGCTCCACCACAGCTGCGGCACCGACCCCTGCCAGACGGACCTGGAGCGCGTCTGGAGCATGGCCAACACCGACGAGTGCTTCGCCTATGCCGACGGCACGTACCTGCAGGATGACTGTGAGAACGGCGTGTCGCGCGCGCAGATCTGCGCCGACGCGGCGGGCGTGACGATCGCCGTGCCGGCCTGCGACCCGCTTTAAAGGGTAAATCGACGCCAACCGCCTCGCCCCCGTGACCGGCGGGCCGTATACTGGAAGCATCCGGCTCCGTCCCGCTTCGAGGACGGGTTACGCCAGGACCCCCATGAAGCCAGAGGACTTCGTCCACCTGCACTGCCATACGACCTACTCGCTGCTCGAGGCGCTGCCCGCGCCCGAGGAAGTTGTCGCGCGCGCCAAGGCGTTGGGGCAGACGGCGGTAGGCATCGCCGACAAGGGTTACAGCTACGGCCTGGTGGAGTTCTACCAGGACGCCAAGAAGGCCGGCCTCAAGCCGATCCTGGGCGTGGAGGTGTTCCAGGCGGCACGCACGCGCTTTGATAAGGAGAGCGGCACCGACACCCGCAGCGCCCCGCTCGTGCTGCTGGCCGAGACGCAGGAGGGCTACCAGAACCTGCTCGAGCTCTGCACGTTGGCCGCAGTGGAAGGCATGTACTACAAGCCGCGCGTCGACGCCGAGCTGCTCAAGAAATTCGGCAAGGGACTCATCTGTCTGACAGGCCAACTTTCGGGACTCATTCCTCAAGCGGCACTGCTCGAAGACGGCGCGCGCGTGAAGCAGCTGACGGAGGAGCTCTGGAGCTACTTCGGCAAGGACAAAGTCTACTTCGAACTCCAAGACCTGCCCGGCCTCAACGGCCAGGCCGAGGCCAACCAGCAGCTCATCCGCTTCGCCAAAGAGCTGGGCGTGCCGCTCGTGGCCACCTGCGGCAGCTACTATTGCGAGACCACCGACGCCGAGGCGCACGACGTGCTCCTCTGCATCCAGAAGAGCTCGCTAGTGGAGGACCCGGGCCGTTTCAACATGCGCGACAGCGACTACTCGATGCGTCCGTTCGAGGAAATGGAGAAGGCCTTTGCGCACGTGCCCGAGGCGCTGGAGAACACGCGCGTCATCGCCGACCGCTGCACCGTCGACTTCGAGTTCGGCAAGAACCAGATCCCGCACGGCCCCGTCACCGGCGACCGCACCGAGGACGAGGAGATGGAGCGCCTGGCCCGCGAGGGCTTCGCACGCCGCTACCCGGTGACCTCGCCCGAGCTGGAGAAGCGCCTGGACTACGAGCTCTCCGTCATCCGCCAGGTGAAGTTCGCCGGCTACTTCCTCATCGTCGCCGACTTCGTAAACGAGGCCCGCCGCCGCGGCATCATGGTGGGCCCGGGACGCGGCTCGGCCGCCGGCTCGATGGTCAGTTACTGCCTCGGCATCACCAACTTTGACCCCATCCCGCAGGGACTGCTCTTCGAGCGCTTCCTCAACCCGGAGCGCATCTCCATGCCCGATATCGACATGGACTTCGCCGACGACCGTCGCGACGAGGTGCTGGAGTACGTGCGTGAGAAGTACGGCCGCGATCGCGTCGTCCAGATTTGTACCTTCGGAACGCTGGCCGCCCGCGCCGCCGTCAAGGACGTGGGCCGCGCCTTCGGTATCTCGTTTCTCGAGATGAACGCGCTGGCCAAGATGGTGCCGGAAAAGCCGGGCACCACGCTCGACCAGGCGTTGGCCACCTCGGAGCTGAAGGCCGCCTACGAGAGCAACGACGCCTACAAGAAGATCATCGACATCGCGCTCAAGCTGGAAGGCAAGGCCCGCCACATCTCGGTGCACGCCTGCGGTGTCATCATCACGCCCAAGCCCGCCATCGAGTACACGGCCGTGCAGAAAGCGCCCAAGGACGACGACACCATCATCACGCAGTACTCGGCCAAGCCTCTGGAGTCGTTGGGCCTGCTGAAGATGGACTTCCTCGGCCTGATGAACCTCACCGTCATCCAGACGGCGCTCAAGATCATCGAGCGCACGCGCGGCGAGACGGTGGACATCGAAAAGATTCCAACCGACGACAAGGCGTCGTTCAACCTGCTCAAATCGGGCAACACCACCGGCGTCTTCCAGTTGGAATCCGCGGGCATGCGCCGCTACCTCAAGCAGCTCAAGCCCACGCGTTTCGAGGACATCATGGCGATGTGCGCCTTGTACCGCCCGGGTCCGATGGAGTCGATCCCGACGTACATCAAGGGCAAGAACGACCCCAAGTCGGTGAAGTACGAAGTGCCCGAGCTGGAGCCGTTCTTAAAGGAGACGTACGGCATCATGGTGTACCAAGAGCAGGTGCAGCGCGTGGCCCAGGAGTTCGCCGGGTTCTCGCTCGGCGCGGGTTACCTGCTCATCAAGGCCGTGGCCAAGAAGATCCCCAAGCTCCTCGCTGAGCAGAAGGAGAAGTTCGTGCAGGGCGCCGTGGCCATCGGCAAGAAAAAGGAGGTGGCCGACAAGATCTTTGCGCTCATCGAGCCGTTCGCCGGCTACGGCTTCAACAAATCGCACGCCGCCTGCTACGCGCGCATCGCCTACGAGACGGCCTACCTGAAGGCCAACTACACCGCCGAGTTCATGGCCGCCCTGCTCAGCAGCGACAGCCAGGACACCGACCGCGTCATGATCGAGATCGAGGAGTGCCGCTCGATGGGCATCGACGTTCTGCCGCCGGACATCAACGAGTCGCGTAAGCAGTTCACGGTGATCACCCCCGCCGACCGCGAGGGGAGCGAGGGCCGCTGGGCGATCCGCTTCGGCCTCTCCGCCGTGAAGGGTATTGGCGAGAGCTCGGTGGACCTGATCATCGCCGAGCGCGACGCCAACGGCCCCTACGCCAGCCTGGAAACCTTGGCCCGCCGCGTGCCGGCCAAGGTCTTCAACAAGAAGCTGCTCGAGGCCCTGGCCAAGTCGGGCGCCATCGACCGCTTCGCCGAGCGCAACGCCGTCATCACGCACTACGACCGCATCACGAGCTACGCCAAGGATGCCGGCGCCACCGGCGGCCAGGCCGACCTGTTTGGCGCCGCAGGCCTGGTGGAGGAGGCGACCATCGACCTGCCCTTTACGCCGCCGGCCTCGCCGCAGCAGAAGCTCATCTGGGAGAAGGAGACGCTCGGTCTCTACGTCTCGAGCCACCCGCTGGCGGGCATGAAGAAGTACATCGCCAAGAAGGCGCGCCTGATCGGCTCGCTGGAATCGAAGGACATCGGCAAGAAGGTGACGGTCGCCGGCATCGAGGAAGGCTTCAAGCCCATCCGCACCAAGAAGGGCGACACCATGGGCATCCTCACGCTGGAGGACCCGACCGGTAAGATCGAGGTGACGCTCTTCCCCAAGGCCTACGCCGAATTGCAGGACCAGCTCGGCAAGCCCGACACCGTGCTGGTGGTGGGCGGCACGCTGGAGGCTCGCGCCGGCCAGTACCAGGTGATCGTCGACGCCATCAAGCGCGCCTCGCTCACGACCATGATCGAGCGCGCCAAGACCGATGGCTTCTGGGATGAGGAAGAGGCGAAACGCGGCGTGCAGCCGGTGCGCGCGGCCATCGTGGATGACGAGGAAGACACCGAGGTGCTCGATGACGACGGCAACGTGGTGGCGGGCGAGACGGCGGCAATGCCCGAGGCCGGCCCGTCGTCCGATCTCTCCGGACCGCTGGCGGTGTGGATCGCCAAGGGCATGCCTACCGACGAGCCGCTGCGCGCGCTGGGCATGGCGGCAGCCACTCCCGCCGCGGATGCCGCACCGAGCGTGAGCATCAACACTGTGGCGCTGCCGGCCCGCGCACCAAAGCAACTACTGCTGGATTTGAAGAAGCTCTTCGAGACCTTCCCCGGTCCCGAGCGCGTGCGCCTCAAGATCGGCGAGCAGCTGATCGACGTACCGCTGACGGTGACGATGTCGCCCATCTTGGAGGCGAAGATTGCCGACCTGCTGGCCCTGCACGCCAGCGAACCGACGGCCTAAGAAAGCCGTCTGTGGTATATTGACACTAATTCATAATAGTATATTGTATGTCTTGGCAACGGGGAAACCCCTGCCATGCCCTCTGACAACGTCGTCAGGAAAACGTGTCCGGCTCGACCGGACGTCCAAGATCAGTTTGGTGATTGACGAAGGAATTGGTGAGACCGTGCCCCAGACGAAGTCCTCCTGCCCGCACTGCGCCCGCACTCTCAAGACGTGCACTCACTGTGTGACATATCGTCACTCAGAGGTGCAAATGCTCCTGTGGCAGCAGGCGCATCCCCAGCCGGCCCCCAAGGGGGCGGCCGCCAAGGTCCCGAGCCCCAACGCACAGCCTGCTTGCGCCATGTGCAACGGCAACGTGGGTGCCGACGGCATCTGCGGTGACTGCGGCAACCGCTCCTACCGCTCCTCCTAACCGCGTCACTGCCCAGTGACACCTGACGACCACAGACCACGCCCGCTGCACATGTGCAGCGGGTCTTTTTTTGCGTGCCGCCCGGGCCTATCCTCCGGTCGTGCGCATTCTCTCCCAGTCCGATCCCGCCGCTGTTCTGACCGCCGTCACGTTCTTGAAGGCGGGCGGCGTCATCGCCCATCCCACCGAGACGTGTTACGGGCTCTGCGCCGACCTCTCGAACCCTGTGGCGGTCGAGCGACTGTTCGCGCTCAAGGAGCGCCCACGCGGCCAGCCGGTGAGCGGTCTCTTCGCTACGGTCGAGGCGGCGAAGGCCTGGGTGGAGTGGAATGACGAAGCTGAGCGCTTGGCCGCCGCCCACCTGCCCGGACCGCTGACGCTCATCCTGCCGCTCAAGACCGGCGCGCCCCTGCGCCTGCTGCCCTCGCCCGAGGGCGGCGCCACGCTCGGCGTGCGCGTGAGCAGCCACCCGTTCGCAACAGAGTTGGCTGCCATATTCCTGCTGCCCGTCAGCACCACCTCGGCCAACCGCCACGGCGAACCCAACCCCTACTCGGTCGCGGACCTGCAGCGCACCTGGCCCGAGGGCGGACCCGACCTGGTGATCGACGGCGGGACGCTGCCGCCGGTGCCGCCCTCGACGGTGATGGACCTGACCAAGGGGGGAGAAGTGCGGCGGCAAGGAGAGGTCGGGGCACGATAAAAGAAGGACCTGGCGCACGCGCCAGGTCCCGGTCGCCGCTTCACGGACTCACTTGTCCACCAACGGCTCGAGGATCTCCACCACCACTTCCTCGAACTCTTGCTCGGTAATGCCGTCGCGGACGAACTCATGACCGAGGTCGGTCCCGCCCCGGATCGAGCTAGCGCGCGAGACGCCGATCGCGATCAGCAGCAGGCACCGCTCGTGGAGCCACCGGACGAAGGCCTGGGGGATGGCCGTCGGCTTGTTCGCGGCGGTGATGATGGCGTTGATCCACATCATCTCTTCATAGGCGCGGCCACTGGAGATGAGGCACCACAGCTCCTTGTTGAGCAGGCGGCGGATCTCCGCCAATGTGGACTTGTCGGGATCGGGCGTCCGCACCGCCTTCTGCAGGTACTCGCGCACACTGTCCTTCGTCTTCGGCATGGTCTCCGTCCTCCGGGGTAAGCGATCGTGTGAAAGTCAGAACTAATTGATAAATTATCATATAAGTCATTATTGTCAATAATAGAGCCCATACGCTCAGGTACGATCTCCGCATGAAGTGCCCGCAGTGCGGCAACGAAGACACCGGCGTGGTCGACTCCCGCCTTACCGAGGAAGGGAAGGCCGTGCGCCGCCGACGCGAGTGCAGCAAGTGCGAGCACCGCTTCACCACTTTCGAACGCCAGGAGGCGGCCTCGATCATCGTCGTGAAGCGCGACGGCACTCGCGAGCCGTTCAACCGCGAGAAGCTGCAGCGCGGCATCTGGCTCAGCTGCACCAAGCGGCCGGTCAGCCAAGAGCAGGTCGACCGCGTCGTCAGCAAATTGGAGGAGAAGTGGCGCGGCGAGGGCGGCGAGGTGGAGAGCACAGCCATCGGCAACGACGTCATGAAGGAGCTCAAGAAGCTCGACCAGGTCGCCTACATCCGCTTCGCCTCGGTGCATCGCGAGTTCAAGGACGTGGAGGAGTTTAAGGAGGAATTAGGCAAATTATTTGGGAAGAAGTGAGAGAATCCGGTTATTGACAAATAACATGTACTATTTCATAGTATGCACAGGACGGAGAAGTCCTAATTCTTTCGAACCATCGCAGTGGTAAGAAATAGACGGTATCGCACGGTGCGCATGCACGCGTGCGCAGTGCGCGATACCGCCGCCGGCAACAGCCGGATCTCGCCGCCCACACGGGGCGGCCAGATGTCTCGCCGGGGAATTTCCCCGGAGGACCGCATCCCCAAGGAGGTTTCGCATGCTCCGTTCCATCCTGCTCCTCGCCGCGATCACCGTGGCCGCCCCCAGCACCCAGGCCGTCCAGCCCGCCGACCAGACCTACAAGGCCGGCCCGAACGTCCTGAAGATCACCTGGGTCAGCGACCTCGGCGGCAACCGCTTCATCGATGTGACGTGGGACAGCGAGCCGTCCATCAAGGACATCGCCAACGTCACCAAGCACCTGGAGACCCTGTCCACGGCCGAGGGCTACACCCTCACGGGCAAGTCCGACGTGGCCAAGGGTGACACGAAGAGCGACCGCCGGATCACCATCGGGTACTCCAAGACCCCGAGCACCGGCGTCCTGACCAAGTTGAGCTTCAAGACCCAGGCGGCCGGCACCGTCATCTACAACATCGAGAGCGCCGGCAAGCACGACGAGGCCAGTCTGAAGGCCTTGGTCGAGGGCATCGCCCGCGACAGCGCCCGCGCGCCCATCACCGACAAGGTGACCGTCAAGACCGAGATCGCCCTCCAGGAGGGCAAGAAGGGCACCGTGACCGTCGTCTTCAAAGGCGGGACCTTCGACCTGCTCAAGTGAGAAAACCTGATCTGACCACTGCGACCACCCGCCCCGCCTCCGAGATTCGGAGAGCGGGGCTTTTTTGTCGCGCGACACTACGCGCTGCTCACTTCTGCCCAGTGCTGAATATTGTGTAAATCACTAAAATATGTTATAGTATACGTTATGCACTCACACACACCCGAACACCTCCCGTCCGCCGCGCCGCAGTTGCCTGATAGTGCCCTCCCTCCCCAGGCTCCTCGCCTGCAGGCGCTTCCGCAGACCGATGCCGAAAAGCAGACGGGCTGGAAGAAGTTCAAGCTGGGTGTCGGCAGGGGCGAGACGGCCCAGGTGCATTTCGACTCCTACACCCAACCGTTCGTCGTCACGCCCGATGTTTCGAGCGCGCAGAATCCGAGCTACACCATCCAGCGCGAAGCAGACGGCAGCCTGACGATTTCCACGCCGTTAAATTTCCGTTTCGCCGTCGGCCAGGCCCAGGGCAGCTCCGCTCAAGAAAACACCGTAGCGCCCGAGTCGCGTCCGCAGGTGACCGACGTGCCGCTCGATCTCATCAACGATTCCATCGCCCTCTCTTCCGCCGACAATACGGTGTCGTTCAAGATGGGCACGTACGATCAGT
>JAGOUB010000021.1 GCA_018061525.1 Candidatus Peribacteraceae bacterium | reverse complement strand
CTTCGAGAATCGGGAGATCGATTTTCAAGAACCCCTCTCGACAAGGTTGGGATACGACGAATACCTCGCCGAGAACGGCACACGCGGTTTTTCTCGTTTTCAAAAATTATTGGCACAGTCCTTTGGAAAAATACGCTTACAGTCCGCGATAGCGCTTATGCAGGACTGGCCCCAAGAGGAAGACAAGGACATTGCCAAGCCCGTCCTCATCATCATTTGCGCCGCGCAATTGGCGAGATGGATCTTTGATGCCAAAGCCGCTTGGCCGGCAGCCTTGATCGTGGATATCCGCGGCGGCAGCCGAGACAGTTGGCTGATCGACAGGGAGCGATATTTTCCCGCCGTCTCACAATTCATCGAACTGTATCTAGAGCAGACAAAGTAAGTAACAGCACGCAGCCCTCATCCGACCGCTCCCGCCCGGAGCGGTCTTTTGTTGTGACTACAAAAAACGGCGGCCGGAGCCGCCGTCTTCCCGGAAATGCCGGAGGGTTCAGTGCGTGTGACCGTGATCGCCGCCGCAGCCGCAGCCGGCCGCCATCTCCTCTTTGGAGCAGGCCTCGCCGCAGCCGCACGAGCCGCAACCGCAGCCGCAGCCAGTGGCACAAGCGCCGCCGCAGGCATCGTCGCAACCACAGCACGACATGAGGGCCTTCTTGAGGGCCATCAACGACGCGATGAGCGCGAAGATCGAGAGCGAGCCCTCGACCGTGCCGAACTGCATGCCGCCGACGAAGTGCGCGTTGTAGAGACCAATGCCCGCCGCGACCGTGGCCAGAGCGAAGACGATAGCAAGAATGACCGAGACGGACTTACAGCCGCCGCAATTGGAAGAACTACACATAAGGAGAGGGAAGGGGGAGGGAAATAGAAAGCTTCTCGATCATACACCTACCCTCCCCTTCTTGATCAAGTATTGTGCTCAATCTGGCCAGATATGGCTGCAAACGGCTCCAGGCTTGGATTCTTAGGGATAGAGGGGTAGAGTAAACGGCAACGTTCCCGCCTCTTCCGCATGGCCGAAATTTTCCGCTCTCCCAAAGGCACGCACGACGTCCTCCCCGAGGACCACACGTACATGACCTACATCAAGAAGGCCGTGCGCCACCGCGCCCGCCAAGCGGGTTTCCGGCGCATCGACCCACCGATGTTCGAGGTGAAGGGCGTGTTCGAGCGCGGCATCGGCGAGCACACCGACGTGGTGGAGAAGGAACTGTTCACGGTGGTGGGCAAGAAGAACGCCGAGGGCGAGGCCGCCGAGTTCGCGTTGCGCCCCGAGTTCACGGCCGGCATCTGCCGCTCGTACGTGGAGCACGGCATGCAGCAGTTGCCCCAGCCGGTCGAGCTCTACGCCATCGGTCAGTGCTTCCGCTATGACCGCCCCCAGAAGGGCCGCTACCGCCAGTTCCACCAGCTCGACTTCGAGGTTATCGGTCTTAAGGACCCGAGCCTCGACGCCCAGCTCATCCAGGTGCTCATGAAAATCTTGAGCGACCTGCGCATCCGCGACCGCCTCACGCTGCAGATCAACAACATCGGCACGAGCGAGCACCGCCAGGCGTTCGCCCAGGCCCTCAAGGACCACTTCACGGGCAAGGAGCGCCACTTCCCCGAGGTCGACCAGCGCCGTCTAGTCAGCAATCCCCTGCGCCTGCTCGATTCCAAAGAGGAGGAGACGCAGATCCTGCTCAAGGGCGCGCCCAAGCTCGGCCAGTTCCTCGACGACGAGAGCCGCGAGTACCACGCCACGGTGCTGGAGTACCTGACGGAGCTCGGCATCAAATTCGTGGAGAACGAGGGCCTCGTGCGCGGCCTCGATTATTACACGCAGACCGTCTTCGAACTGTGGGATAACTCCACCGGCGCCCAGAACGCGATCGGCGGCGGCGGCCGCTACGACGGGCTCATCGAGCTCTTCGGCGGCAAGCCCACGCCGGGTATCGGCTTCGCCTGCGGCATCGAGCGCATCATCTGGCACATGCAGGAGGCCCAGGTGCCCGTGCCGGACAAGGACCAGACCGACGTCTTCGTCGCCCAGCTCGGACCCGAGGCCAAGAAGAAGTCACTCCGCCTCATCAGCGACCTGCGCGAGCTCGGCGTGCACACCATCGGCGCGCTCGGCGAGGCCAGCCTCAAGAGCCAGATGCGCTTGGCCGACAAGTTCGAAGCTCGTTACACGCTCCTGCTCGGCAAGATGGAGGTACTTAAGAACCGCATCATCCTGCGCGACATGAAGGCCGGAAAACAGAAGGAAATCGACTTCAACCAGGCCATTCCGCAGATCTTGAAGCTGCTCGGCATGTCGAACCTCGATACCTACTCCATCAAGGACCAGATGGAGGGCGGCACCGACCAGGACTGAGATTACGCCAGGAGTTTTGCCGCCAGCTCGCGACCGATGTGCGCGCAACCACGCACCGCGCTGCCGCAAGCGGCGGCGAACAGGCGCGGGCTCTCCTCGTGGATGAGCAGCGTCTTGTTGGCGGCGTCATGCCCCCAAAGGACCTTCTCCACCTTGGCCTTGGCCAGGAACGGCGAGAGTTCGGCCAGACCGGCTTGGAGGAGCGCGGCGAATTGTTCCGGCTCGGGACCGTCGGCCGTGGCATCGGCGATCACGCCCTCTTGCCCGACGACCACCTTGAGTTCGCCGGCGACCTTCTTGATGAAGAAGTAGGCCACACCCTTCCCAAGCGGGAGGATGGTGTGCGGCAGGCCGACGCGCTCGGGGCCCACCGGCAGATCGAGCACAAAGAGTTGGCGCTTCTCGGTCTCCAGCGTCAGACCCGGCACGAGCGACGAGCCGCCGGCGCCCAGCGCCACCAGGACCGTCGTCGCGACGATGTCGCCGCTGGCGGTGCGGACACGGTAGCCATTCCCCTCTTTCTCAATGGCCATCGCCTCGACGCCGCGCGCGATCTCCACGCCGCTCTTCGCGGCCGAATCCAGCATCCAATTCACGAGCTTAGCACCGGTAAGCGTGAACGACGGCACCAGCGCACCGCGGTGGACGAACAGGTACGGGTTACGCAGCGCGTCCAAGTCGACGCCCTCGGCCAGGCGCGCCTCGATGAAATCGCGCGTCTCTTCGGTCATCGCGCGCTTGAGCGGATCGTCCCAGAACCAGCGCACGCAACCGCCGGCATTTTTATAGGCGGCATCCGACTGCTCGGCGTTGTCCTTGGTGATGAGCGCGACGCGCTTTCCCGACTTGGCCAGCGCCAGGTGGTAGGCCGCGCTCGCGCCAATGGGACCGCCGCCGATGATGAGGATGTCGTAGGCGCGGTCGGTCATATCAGTAGGTGAGTTTGCGGAGGGCTTCGGTAAGCGAGGCGGATTGGCGGAACGCTTCCGACATCTCGTCGGCCGGCGTTGCGCGCTTGGCGAGCAGCTCTTCCAGCGGCGCCAGATACACGGCGTCGGGATCATTGGCCAAAGCGGCGCGGGCGGCGGCCAAAACCGAGCCGGCGTCGCGGGCAATGCTCTGGTCGCGGAAGCCGCGTTCGGCGGCATGCTGGTGAGCGGCGGCATCGGGCACCAGGGCGCGTCCGGGCAGGGTTTGATCCAGCACCACGCCCTTCAGCAGGGCGAGGAGGGCGGCATAGCGCATGAAGTCGCGCTGGGCGTCAAAAGCCTTAAACTCGATGCGGCCAGCCTCGGCCGGGACACGCGCGGGCTGCGTGAGGGACGGTGCGCTCTTGATGGCATTGGCGTTATCGTGCAGGAAGACCATCGCCGCCGGGCGCGCGCCCGTGCGGATAAAGGTGCGGATCGATCCGCCCTGCCAGAGCTCACCGCGATAGAACGGCGACGAGAAACTGAACGGCACCAGCACCGGGCTGTAGAATGTCAGCTTCTTGCCGGCGTCGATGGCACGGGCATCGTCCCAGTCAGCAAAGGAAAGGCTCACGTCGGGACCGAAGGTCATGACGGTCAGTCCACCCGTGAGCGTCTCGGGCGACTCGCTCTGGCGCCAGTTGGCCTCCCAGGCGTTCAGCGACGGCGTAGGCGTGAACTTTTCTTGGATCGGGTTGAAGCTCAGCCACACCGGCGTAAAGCCGCTGCCGGCCAGCGCCTGGCGGAGCAGGGCGTAACTCTCTTCAAGCTCGGCTACAGCCTCGGCAATGGAGGCGCGCGGCGTGGTGCGGATCTCAATGCCCTTTGGCACGGTGCGGAGATACTCCCCCTGGTCGCCGTAGCGCTCGAAGCCCTCGATGTACCAGCGCTTCTTCTTGATGCCCAGGTCGCCCACGCGCAGTACCGGGTAATCCGCCTCGTAGACCGGCAGTTTCTCGATGACTGCATCAAGCTCCTCGAACGTCGTGTTCGTGAAGTCGGCGAATCGGCCGTCATCGCGCAAGAAGGCAATCTCGTGCTCGATGCCGCAGAGGAATGGCGATTTCACCGCTTCATTATAGCAAATTTCGGGCTTCCGGGCATGCCCAAACGGGCCTCAGTCAGAGTGGCGATCAGCTCGCTTTTCCGCTATACTGGTGAGAAACCCACATCCAATGACCGACCCTCAGACGATCAACGCCGCCATCCTGATCGCCCGCGATCTGCTCATCCGCGCGCAGGCTCTGCGCAGCCGCCTGGCGCATGTCCGCCACACGCACAACGTGGTAACCCTCGGCGAGCGCCGCATTCGTGACGGCGTCCCCGCGGGTCCGAGCGAGCGCCCTGCCGCCGAACGCGTGCCGGAGGGCGAGCGCAGCCCCGAGATGCGCGAGTTGATGGAGACGCTGGAGTTGCTCGCCCGCGAGCTAGTCCCGCTGCGCCAAGAGGTCGCCGAGCTGACCGAAGCTACGCTGCCTAATTCGCCCTACGCTCCCGAGGCCGCTTCGGCCGAGCAGGAACTCGACCGCCTGAGCATCGAGCTGATGGCCATCGCCCGCAGCCCCGCCATCAACCCGGCCTACCGCGAGGAGATGAACGCCGCCTACCCGGCTCTCTGGAGTGAGGAGACGGTTGACCGCTTGGCCGCTTCGATCGTGGGCCTCACCGCCCTGATCGACAACCGCTTGGGTCGGCGCGACGAACGTCCCGGCGAGGTCTCCCCCGTCGGCCCGGTCGCCGCCTCGGAACTCCCCTTCCCCGCCACTCCGGAGGCCATCCGCCGCGAGCTCTCGTATTCGCCCGAGCGCGACGGCAATCCCGACAACTACCTGCGCACGCTCGCCTCGCGTCTGCGCACGCCCGCCAACTTCGACGCCTTCCTGGCGGCGATGGTGAAGTATGACGAGTCGTTCAATGCCGGCGGCCGCCAGTTCATCCTCAACCTCAACCGCGTCGACCAGAACCAGCTCTGGCACGACCCGCGCGCCTTCCTGACGACCTACGACTCCGACGGCCGCATCGTCGGCGACTGCAAGTCGGTGGCCCTGGCCATGCGCTCCATCCTGCGCCTGCAAGGCCGCGACGCCGTGGCAATCGAGTCCGACGTGGCCCAGCCGCCGGACGCTGCCGGCCGCGTCACCACGCGCGGCCACATGGAGACGCTCTGGTTCGACACGGTTAACGGTCGCCTGGCAGTGCACCGCCTCGACACCACCGGCCGCGACGGCTCGGCCGCTTCGGTCACCACCTTCGAGGCTAATCCCGGCGAAACCCGCGAGCAGCTGATCGTGCGCGCATTCACCACCAACGAGGGCGCCGACCCCATCACGCTTTCCGCCGAGCACGTCGGCCTGTGCTTCCTGCGCCGCAACGGCGCGGCCGTGAACCTGCCTGTGACCGTCGGCCTGCTGGCCCAGGCGCAGCCGCTTGAGCGCGCCGTTGAAACCGGCGACTACGACGCCGCTCTCACGATCGTGCGCGCCGAGATGGCCCGCACGCCGGACCTGCTCAATCTGCGCCTCTGCGAGGTCCAGCTCCTCCTGCTCAAGAACGCCTCGCCCGCCGACCTAGAGCCGATCATCGCCTCCATCGAAGAGGGCGCCGGACGCATCGCCTCGATGCGCGCCTCGCCGAACAACACGTACCAGGCGCGCGCTACGGGCAGCGCCCTGCGCGCCGCCGGCCACGCTCCCCTCGGGCAGCGCCTGCAGGCGGCGGTCGTGCGCTAAGCGATCAGATGTCCAGGTCCTTCACGCCCTTAGCGTGGGTCTGGATGAATTTACGACGGGGGGCCACCTCGGCGCCCATCAGCGTGGAGAAGACGGTGTTCGCCTTTTCAGCGTCCTCGACCGTCACCTGCAGCAGCGTGCGGTGCTCGGGGTCCATCGTCGTCTCAAAGAGCTGGTCGGCGTTCATCTCACCGAGACCCTTGTAGCGCTGGACGTTCACCTTGGTCTTCTTGGGAGCGGCGTCCTTCTTCTTGGCGGTCTTCGTCAGAGCCTCATCCTCGTCGGCCGGAGCCTCTTCGACCTCGTCCTCGACTTGGATCTCGGTAGAGGAGATGCCCCACTCCTTGAAGATCTCGTCGCGCTCGTCGTCGGAGAAGGCGTAGCGGGAATCCTTGCCCTTGCTCACCTTAAAGAGCGGCGGCTGGGCGATGTAGAGGTGGCCGCGCTCGACCAGCTCGGGGAAGTAGCGGTAGAAGAGCGTGAGCAGCAGCGTGCGGATGTGGGCGCCGTCGACGTCGGCATCGGTCATGAAGACGATGCGGTGGTAGCGAAGCTTCGTGAAGTCCTTCACCTCGCCGATACCCATACCTAGCGCGATGATGAGCGACTTCACTTCGTTGTTGCCGAGCATCTTATCCAGACGGGCCTGCTCGACGTTCAGGATCTTGCCCTTCAGCGGCAGGATGGCCTGGAACTCGCGCTTGCGGCCCTGCTTGGCGGAACCGCCGGCGGAGTCTCCCTCGACGAGGAAGAGCTCGCACTGGGCAGGATCGCGGCTCTGGCAGTCGGCCAGCTTGCCCGGGAGCGTCATACCCTCGAGCGCGCCCTTGCGAATCACGCTGTCGCGGGCGGCGCGGGCGGCGAGGCGGGCGCGGGCGGCGAGGAGGCACTTGTTCACCATCTCCTTGGCTTCGCCGGGGTGCTCCTCCATGTAGATGCCAAGCTGCTCGTTCACAACGCTCTCAACCGCGGTCTTCATCTCGGCGTTGCCGAGCTTGCCCTTGGTCTGGCCTTCGAACTGCGGCTCGCCGAGGCGGACCGAGACGACGGCCGTGAGACCTTCGCGCACGTCGTCGGCGGTGAGGTTCTCATCCTTCTCCTTGAGGATCTCGAACTCGCGGGCGTAGGCGTTGATGGTGCGGGTGAGCGCGGCCTTGAAGCCGGTCAGGTGATGGCCGCCCTCGGCGGTGTGGATGTTGTTCGCAAAGCTCATCACGTGCTCCTGGAAGGCCTGCGTGTACTGCAGCGCCACCGAGACCTCGCCGTCGGGCGTGTCCTTGGAGAAGCTGATGACGTTGCCGATGCGCTCGGCGGTCTCGTTGAGGTGGCTGACGTACGCGCCGATGCCGCCCTCGAACGAGAAGCGGTAGAGGCGCGGGAACTGCTGATCCTCGGCCGGGCGCTCCTTGCGGGCGTCCATAACGGCGAGCGTGATGCCCGGCGTCAGGTAGCACTGCTGGCGGAAGCGCGTGAGGATCGTGTCTAGGTTGAAGACTAACGTGTCGAAGATCGTCTTGTCCGGCAGGAAGGTGATGATCGTGCCGCGCTTCTCCGTCTTGCCGGTCACCTTCACATCGGCCTTCGGCTTGCCGCGCGCGTACTCCTGGAAGTGGATCTTGCCGTCGCGGTGGACCTCGGCCGACATCTTGTCGGAGAGGGCGTTCACGACGGAGGAACCGACGCCGTGGAGACCGCCGGAGACCTTATAACCGGAGCCCTCGCCGCCGAACTTACCACCGGCGTGGAGCGTGGTGAGCACCACTTCGAGCGCGGACTTGCCCGTCGACTTGTGCACGTCGACCGGGATGCCGCGGCCGTTATCCTCGACCGAAACGGAACCGTCATCGTTGAGCGTCACCGTGATCGTGTCGGCATGGCCGGCCATCGCTTCGTCGATGGAGTTGTCGACGATTTCCCACACCAGGTGATGGAGACCGCGCACATCGGTGGAACCGATGTACATGCCCGGGCGCTTGCGAACGGGCTCCAATCCTTCAAGGACTTGGATATTGTCGGAGGTATAAGACTTGTTGTCGGAGGGAGTCATACGGGTGGAGTTTAAAGGAAGGAGGGAGTCCCGGCAATGGTCAGAATGGTCTGAAATAGGCCATTCCCTTGGCTTTTTGGCACATTTTAGGATGATATGTGAAGGGGGCTTTTCATCATTTTTAATAAGGCAGGTGCCAACGTTTTGGTATCCACTTTCTTTGGCGCAAAGACGGTTGGCACTTCTTTGTGCGCGACAAAGAAGTGCCCAAGAAAGCGCGTCGCGCCACGGTCTTATTCCACAAAGCCTGAAGCAGACGTCGAAAACCGCCCCCGGCGCACGGTGGCGTCTTTGGAACGGAGGGGGCGCGCGCCGGCCGGGGGTGAAGGGGCACGAAGAATATTTCCTCCTTCGGGAGGGTGTCACAGCTAAGCAGAACCATGGAGAGGGGCTCGGCGCGCCAGCGTTTTGGCGCCACCTTTTGCGCGCCTGCAAAAGGTGGCAGACCGTCAGTAGGCACTAACCCAGAGGCAGAAAGATACCCAGACATGGAGAAAACCCCCTTGCAAGACCAATCCCCTTCTATTACTCTGCCCCCACCTTATGGCTATCTACGCCGTCCGCCGGCCCGAAGAGAGCAACGACCGCCTTCAGCAGCGCTTCAAGCAGCAGGTGCAGAAGAAGGGCCTCGTGAAGCTCATCCGCGTCCGCAACATCAAGCAGAAGAAGCGCAGTCAGCGCCTGCAGCGTCTCCGCGCTCTCAAGCGCGAGGAGTACCGCACGGAGAACCGAAAGAACAAGTTCTACAGCCACATGTGATCAACAAGCGGCCGAAAGGCCGCTTTTTTGTGCCTACAGTGAGGTTGCCCGCCATTCATCACCTACAATCACAACCGTGACCGCCTGGACTCCCCGCGCCGGCCTCTATTATTGGGCCGGACCCGGCACCGTCCGCATGACGGACCTCAAGTTCTTCAATCCCGCCAAGGATGAAGCTGCTTTTGAGCACGCCTACGACAAGCCGGTCCTGGAGAAGCTTCAGAAAGCGCTCGGCCTGACCGACGCCTGGGTGACGTACTCCTGGGGATTCTCCGACCGCACCGAACGCGAGGACCGGGAGTGGCTCCGCGCCCGGTTGCCGAACTTCCAGGCGCTCGGCATCAAGACCCACGCCTACGTGCAGGGCCTCAACGTCGTCACGGCCGACTTCGGTGACGATCTGGCCGCCCGCGATCGCAACGGCCGACCGCTCCCCTACCACCGCGGCCGCCACCTCACCTGTCCGTTCAATCCCCGTGCCCGCGCCCTGCTCTGCGAGCGCGTGGAGGCCGCCGCCCGCGAGGACGTAGACGGCGTCTTCGTCGACAACTTTTTCTTCGGCGCGTTCCCGCTGCCTACCTGGGGCGTCACGCCGTTCTTCGGCTGCGCCTGCGAGCACTGCCGGCTGGCGTTCTGGGGCAAGCGGCCGCCGGCCTGGCTTAGGCTCGACGAGCCACTAACGGCTGAGTACCTCGCCTTCCGCACCGAAACGATGGGCCGACTGGCCGCCGATCTCGGCGCCATCTGCCGCCGCCACGGCAAGCTCTACGGCAGCAACGGCCTCGACCTCGGCCTCGATCCGCGCCTCTTCTACGGCTACGACCCGGCCGACCTGGCCCGCGCGCAGTCGTACCTCCTCACCGAGAACTTCAACCACCCCTCGCGCGGCGGCAGCAACGCACACCTTGCTCGGCTCGCCGACCTCGGCGTGCCATTGGCCGCCGTCAGTTACGTGAAGACCATCGGCCGGCACGGCGCCCTCACCCAACAAGACATCGACGGCGCCTTCAGCGACGCCGTGCACTCTGGCGTGCTGCCGGTCTACAAGGGATCCGAATTCGTGACCGACGGCCGCTGGCACCCGCTCTCACCCGAAGGATTGCGTGAGCCGATGCTGCTGCCGGCAGTCGTGCGCGCCGCCCGCACGAAGAAGCGCGGGACCGTCGCCTCGCTGCTGCAGCTCGCGGCTGGACGCCACCAAACGCGGCTCCAGGGTTGGATGTACGAATCCAAGCTGGCGCGCCGCGCGTTTGGTGGAATTCTGGATCGGGGGATGGAGGCGGCCGCCTCGTTGCTGGGCGGTTCGCCGCGGACAATGCCGTCAGCGTAGGAGCTCGAGCGCCTTAAGCATCTGCTCGTCGCGGGCGCCGGCCGAGCCGGCCACTTCCACGTCGGGCGTGACGCCCACATCCTGGATGGCGCGGTCGAGCGGCGTGTACCAGCGGGCAGTCGTCACCTTCAGGTTGCTGCCGTCGGCCAACGGGATCAAGTTCTGGACGGTGCCTTTGCCGAAGGTCGTCTCGCCCACGATGGTGGCGCGATCGTCATCCTGCAGCGCGCCGGCCACGATCTCGGAGGCGCTGGCCGAGCCCTTGTTCACGAGCACCACGATCTCCAGGTCCTCGGGCACGATCGGCTCGCCGTCGGTCAGTTCGTCGGTATCGCCGTCGCGGGAGCGGATGTGCACGACCGTCGAGCCCTCGGGCAGGAAGGCACTCAGCACCACGTCGGCCGTGTCGAGGTAGCCGCCGGGGTTGTTGCGCAGGTCGAGGATGAGGCCGGTCGGATCTTTCTTCATGGCCTCGGTGACCGTGCGGCGGAAATCGCGGGCGGCGATGTCGCCGAACTGGGTCAACTTGATGACGGCCACTGTCCCCTGCCAGCTCGTCGTGATCTCCGGCACGCTGAGCACCTGTCGCGTCACCGTGAACTGCAGGCTGGTCTCACCGCGCATGATCATAAGGTTGACGCTGGTGCCCTGCGGGCCGCGGATCTTGCCGATGGCCTCCAGAAAGCCGAGCCCGTGCAGTTCGATGCCGTCGGCCTCGGCGATGATGTCGCCGGCCTGGATGCCCGCGGCCGCGGCCGGAGAACCGTCGAGAGGAGAGATCACGACGATGTCGCCGTCACGCTGCTCCACCTGGGCGCCGATGCCCGAGAGCGTGCCTTCCAGCTGCGAGTTAAAGTCACTGGCCTGGGCCGGGCGCATGAACGAGGTGTAAGGATCCTGCACGCTGTCCACGATCGCCTCGGCGGCGCGGTAGGCGGCCTCTTCGGGATCGAGCTTCTCCTCATCGACGTAGTGGTTCACAAGGATCTGCCAGACGGTGCGGAGCATCTCCTCCTCGGGCAACTCGCGCGACTTGAGCGTGGTGCGCGGCAGCGGGATCACGCTGATGTCGCCGGGCAACTCAAGCGCCATGCCGCCTTCGCCGTTGGCCTTGCGCAGAAGCAAGCGGGCCTCTTTGCCGGTCAGCACCTCGCCCACGCCGATGGTGCCATCGTCTTTCACATCGACCCAGTCGCGCTCGAGCGCAACGCCAATGGCATCATGAAGCGGACCGACCGCGGGCATGTCGACAGATGTCTTCAGTTCACGTGACTCCAGGCCGAGCAATGAGCGGAGCAAGACCAGGGCCTCACCGCGCGTGATGCCACGACCCAGCTGCCAGCGGCCGCGGAAGCCGTCCATGGCGTCGCGGTCGAGGGCGGCGTTGACGTAGGG
>JAGOUB010000111.1 GCA_018061525.1 Candidatus Peribacteraceae bacterium | reverse complement strand
GTGGAGAAAGAAACAGGCCGCTGTCGTGGCCAACCCTGCACTTCTTTGTCTTGTGAAATGAGACCGTGGAGCGGTGTCGCGCCACGGGGGGTGAGGGGATCGGCCCCGGTTTGCATGACGCGCTCTCTGTTAAACGCCGGAAAATAAGAGCGCGTCATGCAACCGACGAAGCCGGCCGGGCCTAATGGCCGGCGAGGAGGCACGGGGCCGAGGTGGAGGAGCGTTGGCGCGACGCGCTTTTTGGGTACTTTTTGTCGCGCACAAAAAGTACCAAGTCATCACCCTCTACTGACAATACGAAGGAGAACTGACACACTGAGAGAAATGGTCACCCGCGCCTGCCAGTGGCTGGTCCTGATCGGCTTTATCGCCATCAACCTGGCAGCCTTCATCTACACAATGACCCGTGCCATGGTGCTGCCGTGGCCGGTGATTGTGTTGAGCTACGGAATGATGGCCCCCTACCAGAGCGCCACGCCCTACAGTTTCGCACTGACCGCAGAATCGGTGTTAGAGGATGGCAGCCGGCAGCCGCTGGACCTTTCGCCGTACTACCCAATGGTCGCGCCCGAGGCCGCCATCCGCCAGTACGTGCCGTTCATCCACTGGCGCAAAGATGCCGAGGCGCCGTTCGACCTGGCTTCGATGTACCACCAGATCGCCCGCCAGGTGCTGGCGCGCGAGCAGGCCGCGCACCCCGAGATCCGCCGTATCGAACTCTATTGGGAGCAGTGGCCGATCTCGCCCTTTGGACCCGAGGTGGAGCGCATCCCCTTCCACCTGGACCGCACGCTGGTCGCCACCGCCCCATGACGTTCGCCTCCGTCCGCGCCGGCATCGAGCACTGGGCGTTCCGCCGCACCGCGCCGCATCCGCAGGCGCTGCTGCGCGCTGGCCTCGGCGCGTTCCTGCTCTTCTATTGGGGGCTCAAAGTCGGCCAGGTGCCCGCGCTCTTCTCGAGCGAAGCGCTCTGGCTGCCATGGCCCGATGCGACGTGGCATCCCTTGTTCCAGTGGCTGACGCAGGCGCCGTCGCCGGCCTTGGCCTACGGCATCTACGCCGCCTTCATGCTCTGCCTGCTGTGCTTTGCAGTTGGCTTGAGGATGCGAGAAACAGCGCTGCTGGCGGCGGTCTTCTACGTCTACTACTGGCTCATTTCGCTCCACCTCTTCCCCACCTCGTACGACCGGCTCTTCCCCTTCCTACTTGTGGTAATGGCGTTCAGCGCCGGCGACCGCGCGCTCTCGGTGCGCATGTGGTGGAAGTACGGATCACTCTGGGCGTGGGATGAGGCGTCGGTACTGGGCCAACGGATCGTCGCGCTGCAGGTGGCGTTCACCTACCTCGGCGTCGGCTGGCAGAAGATGGTGTTGCCCGCCTGGCAGAGCGGCGACGTGCTCGCGCAATCGGTGATGGGCATCTGGGGCACGCCGCTCGCGTTCTGGCTCACACGCTGGAACGTGCCGGCCTGGGTCTACGACAAGCTCACGTTCATCGTGATGGCGCTCGAGTTCTGCCTGCCGATCGGGCTCTGGGTGCCGCGCTGGCAGTGGCTGTTCTTCGCTATGGGCGCGGTCTTCCACATCCTGATCGCCGTGCTCATGGGCATCTGGTGGTTCCTCGTCCTGATCCCGGCGTACGTTGCCTTCATCGAACCCGAGACGCTGCTCGCCATGTTGCGCCGCGTGCTGCCGGGCATCCCCGAATCGCCCGGGGCACCCCCGAGTTTCTCTCCGCGACACTTTGGACTGGGGCGGCGGCGAACGATGGCGGCCGCGGAGTGAATTCGCCGCGCCACACTGGAGCCGTGCGCGCAAGGTGTGCTCCGTTGCGCGAGGGCCTGGAGCTCGGGAAAGATACGGCCCGTGTCCCCCAGCCAGCGCCTCCAACTGATCGATCGGCAGATCCTCGACCTCCTGGCCGAGCGACTTGAGCTGGCCGAAAGCGCCGAAGAGGAAGAGAAGGACGACGTGGACGGCGACACCGACGAGGGCACGGATCTGGAGTGGTGGATCGAGGAAGGCGCCGAACGCGGCATCGACGATGTGACCGTGGAGAAGGTCTTTAAGGCGATCAACGCTGTCCAGAGCGAAGAATAGACAAAAACTGCCATTCTTTTATAGTGTGACGCTATGCAGACGTCGCGCTGGTTCATCGTCGCTACCGGCGCTGTTATGTCGGCCGCCCTCATCGCGGGGCAGGTCGTGAACTTGTGGTTCGCCGGCGCACTGCGTGATTTACCGAGCACTGAGCACGTCACGCTCGATCTCACGCAGAGTATCCGCATCCTCGACCGCGAGGGCGGCGAGCTCTACCGCGTAACGCAGGATGAGGATCGCACCTCGCTCGCACTGGAGGAGATCCCGGCGAATTTCCTGCACGCCATCGTCGATATCGAGGATGAGCGCTTCTTCGAACGCGGCGGCTGTATCGATATCCAGGGCATCGCGCGCGCGGCCTGGCGCAACTTCGTCTCGGGCGAGGCGTCGGAGGGCGCCTCCACCATCACGCAGCAACTCGTGCGCAGCCTCTATCTGCAGCCGGATAAGACCCTGGCGCGGAAGGTACGCGAGATCGCCATCGCCTGCCGGCTGGAGGGAGCGCTGAGCAAGGAGGAAATCCTGACGCTCTACGTGAACCGCGTCGCGTTCGGCAACCGCGCCTACGGCCTGGAGCAGGCGGCCCAAACCTATTTCAACACGCGGGCCGCGGACCTGACGCTGGCGCAGGCCGCCGTGCTGGCCGCGCTCCCCCAACGCCCGAGCTACTTCGATCCCTACGGCCCGCACCTGCGCACGGCCATCGAACCCGAGACACAGGACGCGCTGCAGGCCGGGACGCTCAAGGCAGAAGATGTACCGCGCTCGGAGTTGGCGACGGGTCTGTTGCCGCGACGCGTAAAGGCAGGCAGTGGCGAGATGGTGCTCGATGGACGCGCCGCGTTGGTGCTCAAGGCCATGCGCCGCAACGGGCACCTCACCGACGAGCAGGAGGCGGCCGCGCGCGGGCAGCTGGAGACGATGGCCTTCGCGCCGCCCAAGCGGATCGCGCTCGAGGCGCCGCACTTCGTCTTCTGGGTGCGCGAGCAGCTCGATGCGCTCATGGCCGAGGACGGACGCGGGCGCGAGTGGGCGGCCG
>JAGOUB010000020.1 GCA_018061525.1 Candidatus Peribacteraceae bacterium | reverse complement strand
ACCGTGTCACGCGCCTGAAGGAAGAAGAGCGCCGCGTGAAGGTACTGGAGCAGGGCGAGCTGGAACGCCTACTGCAGGCGCCGCCCGCCGACACACGCGAAGGCCTGCGCGACCGCGCCATCCTCCAGATGTTCTTCTCGACCGGTATGCGTCTCTCGGAGCTACGGTCGCTCAACGTGCGCGACGTGAACCACGACACCGGCGAGATCAGCGTGCGCGGCAAGCGCAGCAAGATCCGCGTCGTCTTCCTTTCGGAACGCGCCAGCCAAGCCCTCAAGGTCTACATCGATGGCCGGATGGACGCTCTTACACCCCTGTTCATCCGTGATTTCTCCAAAGCCGCCCAAACGCCGCCGCCCGGCGAGGAGTTCCGCCTGTCGCGCATCGCCCTCTATTTGATCGTGAAACGCGCCGCCCGGGCTGCCGGCATTGTCTCCAACCCCTCGCCGCACACGTTGCGCCACTCCTTTGCCACCGACCTACTGCGCAACGGCGCCGACCTGCGCTCAGTGCAGGAGATGCTCGGCCACCAGGATCTTTCGACGACCCAGATTTACACCCACGTGACCAATCCGCAGCTCAAGGAGGTGCACCGCAAGTTCCATAGTCTAGGGGACGAGGAATAAAGATATCCGTCAAAGTTGCCGAACTCAGAAGGTGCCGTAGAATCGCCGGTGAACTTCTATCCCTTTTCCTTCCCCTCCATGGAGCAGCAGTCCACACACGGCAACCCCTGGTTCACGGTCTCGATCGGCCTTATCGGCCTGATTGTGGGCTATTCCCTCGCCTCCGGTATGAAGGTGAGCAGCGGCACCGCGCAGGTGGCGCAGGCTCCCACCGCCCAGGCCCCGGCCGCCGCCCCGAGCGACCAGGACATGACCCCGCCGTCCTTGGAGGGCGGACTCGTGAAGGGCGAGGCCGACGCGCCCGTCACGCTGCTGGAGTTCAGCGACGTGCAGTGCCCCTTCTGCCGCAAGTGGGTCCGCGAGACTGAGGACCTCATCCGCAAGAACTACGTCGAGACCGGCAAGGTGAAGGTGGTCTTCCGCCACTACCCGCTCAACTTCCACCCCGGCGCCATGCCGGCCGCGATGGCCATCGAGTGCGCCGCCGAGCAGTCCGCCGACTACGGTTGGAAGATGCACGACGCCCTCTTCGACGAGCAGGACAAGAAGGACCCCTCCGGCAACATGGTCAACTTCACGGCTGACGACATCAAGACTTGGGCCAAGACCGTCTCGGGCATGAACCAGACGACCTTCGCCAGCTGCTTGGACAGCAACAAGTACGCCGACAAGATCAACCAGGACATGGCTGACGGCTCCGCCGGCGGCATCTCCGGCACGCCGGGCTTCTGGGTCCTCGGTCCCGACGGCCAGCAGCGCCTGATCAGCGGCGCCTACCCCTACAGCGAGTTCCAGGCCGCCTTCGACGAGTTCCTGAACTGATCGCCTAACACAGCGACAACAAAAAGGCGGACCCCAGGGTCCGCCTTTTTCGTCAGCCGGCCTTAGAGCGCGGCGATGATGTTGCGGATTTTGAGGGCGGCCTCCACAGCGGCGCGAGCGTAGGGCACGTTGCGCTCCTGGGCCTGCTCCAGCGTGGCGCCGGGACCGATGATGCCGATGCCAACCGGACAGCGGTACTGCAGCTGCAGGCGGACCAGGGCGTCGTGGACGACGTTGCCCATCACCTCGCCGTGCATGGTGTGGCCGCGCTCGATGTAGCCAATGGCCACGATCACATCGACCTGGCCGGACTCCAGTAGGGCGTTGCAGATGATCGGCATCTCGTAGCAGCCGGGAATGCGCGTGACGGTGGTAGTGGCGCCGAACTCGGCAGCGACCTTCTCGGCCTCGGCGATCATGGGATCGACGATGGCCTTGTTGTAGTCGGCGGCGACGATGGCGACACGGGCGGGGGTGGTCATAAGGTGGAGAAAAGGAAGGACAATGGTCAGCGCACGATCAGCTTCAAAAAGCGCCTTTTACCGACTTTAACAATGCCAGACTCCACCTCAGCCTCCATCGATTGAACAACTTTATTGTTCAAATGAACACCGCCCTGCTCGATCAGACGGCGGGCCTCCGACTTGGAAGCGACGAGCTTCTCCCCCACCAGCGTCTCGATGAGCGCCGTCCCCTTCTTCACTTCCACTTCGGCTACGTCGTCGGGCACGCCGCCGCCGGCGAACACCGCCGCAAACTGCTCGTCGGCCTTGGCCGCGGCCTCGGCGCCGTGGTAGAGCGTGACAATTTCGCGGGCGAGGCGCTTCTTGGCGTCGCGCGGGTTGCCACTCCCCTTCTCCAGCTCCTTGGCGATCGCCTTCAACTCGGCGGAATCGACGTCGGTGCAGCACTCAAAGTACGGCACGATCAACTCGTCTTTCACCGACATCACCTTGCCGTACATGTCGCCCGGTGCGTCCTCCAGGTAGATGCAGTTATCGTAGGTCTTGCTCATTTTGCGGCCGTCGGTGCCCAGCAGCAGCTTGGTGGTGAGCACGAACTTGTCGCGCTTGCCGAAGGCCTGCTGCAGCGTGCGGCCGGCAAGCATGTTGAACTCCTGGTCGCTGCCGCCCAGCTCCACGTCCACGTCCAGGATGACCGAGTCGTAGCCCACCATCAGCGGGTAGAAGAACTCGTGCAGGCCGATCGGCTTGCCGCCCTCCCAGCGCTTCTCGAACATGTCGCGCTCCATCATCTGCTGGACGGTGAAGTTGGCCGCCAGCTTCACGATGTCGTCGAATTTGAGCGTCTCCAGCCACTCGTGGTTGTAGCGCACCTGCACCTTGGAGAAATCGAGGATCTTGCTCGCCTGCTCCTTGTACGTCGCAAAGTTCTCCTCGATCTTCTCGCGCGTCAGCGGCTCGCGCATGGCGTCGCGGCCGGTCGGATCGCCAATCATGGCCGTGAAGCTGCCCACCAGGAAGATCACCTCATGGCCGGCTTCGACGAACTCGCGCATCTTGCGCAGCGGCACCGCGTGGCCCAGGTGGATCTTGGCGCCGGTCGGGTCGATGCCCCAATAGAGGCGCAGCGTCTTGCCGGACTTCAACTTTTCCTCGGCCAGCTTGGCCGGGATGGCTTTTTCAACCGCGCGCGTCAGGAGATCGGAGGGCATGGCGGGAGTCTACCATCCCCTGCCCTCAGGGAACGAGGCCCGGGCGGGCGGCGCGCGCCGGGGGCGTCTCGGCGTCGGCAGCGGCATCGGCTGAGCGATCAGGACGAGGAGCGCGGGAGCGGGCGGAGGACGACTCCCCTTCTCCGGCATCACCAGCGGGCGCAGAGCGCGACGAGCGCGAAGCGGGGGCAGCAGAGCGGGAGGACGGGGCATTGCTGCGCGGACCGGGGGCAGCGCGCGACGGCGAGGATGCGACCGGCTCCTCCTCTTGCAAGCCTGCTCCTCCTTCTTCCGCAGGTGCCGACGACGCGGCGGCCGACGATGAATCCTCAGTCCGGGAGGCCGCGCGAGCGCGGCTGGACGAGGTGGCGGCCGATTCGGATGAACCGGCGCCGGACGAACGGCCCGTCGTCTGGCGCGGCGCGACGGCGCGGGAGGCGGATGAGGCCTGCGCGTTCTGGGCCGACATCACCTGATTGGCCAATTGGGTCGGGGCGCTGATGAGCGCCGTGAGGCCGGCCATGACGGCGGAGAGGATCGCGTTCACGCCCGGAGCCTAGCAGCCGACTCTTTTTCCGCTACCCGCACGCCTGGACGCAAACCCGCTACAATGGGACGGCATGCCCACCTGGACCGCCGACAAATCCCGCCGTCTCGACCTCTTCATCGCCTCCATGGAGGCGGAGGTCACCCGCGCCCGCGCCCAGAAGCTCATCGAGCGCCGGGCGGTGTCGGTGAACGGCAAGCTCATCACGCGGTCGGCCCACGTGGTCCGCGTCGGCGACACGGTGGAGGTGGCCGACGTCCCGCTGGAATCCAACACTGTGATCGCGCCCGTCGATCTCAAGCTAGAAGTGCTCTACGAGGACAAGACCTGCTTCGTCGTCGCCAAGCCGCCGGACCTCTCGGTGCACCCCGGCGCCGGCATGGCCCCGGACGCCGTCACGCTGCTCTCCGGCATCGCCTGGCTCTACAAGAAGTGGAAAATCCCCTTCTCCAGCGGCCACTGCCTGGTGCATCGCCTGGATAAAGACACCTCCGGCTGCCTGCTCGTCGCCAAAACCCCGGAAGCACACCTCGCCCTGCAGAAACAATTCGAGGAGCGCTCGGTCCAGAAGACGTACCTCGCGCTCGTCGCCGGCGTACCCAAGCAAGAGGCCGCTCTCATCGATGCGCCCATGGGCCGCCACGGCCAGAGCCGCACGCGCATGGCCGTCATCGGCGCCTCCAAGACCCGCGAGGCCCAGACCAGCTATCGCGTGCTCAGCTCCGGCAAAGACGCCAGCCTGCTGGAGGTCGCCCTCCACACCGGCCGCACGCACCAGGCCCGCGTCCACCTCCGCGCCATCAACCACCCCATCGTGGGCGATCCCGCCTATCACACCGACACCTCCATCCGCCTAAGCCGCACGCTCGAGGCGCCCCGCGTCTGCCTGCACGCCTGGAAACTCACCTTCACGCCGCCGAACGCAAAGAAGCCCGTGACCGTCAGCGCTCCCCTGCCGGCCGATATCGGCGGCATGCTGGCAAAGGTCGGGCTGCCGCAGCCGGAGTGAGCCTCGCTTAGTACGTGACCGTGTACGACAGGATGTCGATGATGGCGTTCTGCTTGTCGCGCGTCACGATGCGGTAGACGTTCTGGCCCTTCTTGAGGTTGCCCATCGACTCGCGGGCGATGTAGTTCCAGGTCGTCTTGCCGGCCTTGTAGAGCTGGAGCTTATAGCCGTTCACCCAGACACTGTCGGTCTCGGCGATGGTCGTGCCCTCGATGAGGATCTCGGAACCGGTGCCAGACATCGTGTGCTGCGTACCGGCGGTCGGGGCGACGATCTGAAGAGAGCCGGCGCGGATCGGATCGTTCTTGGGCAGGTCGGACTCCTGAACGGACGAAACAGAGGAGGAAGACGAACCGATGACGGCGCCCGTGGCGACGACACCCTCTTGGCCGGCCTCCACCAACACCACGAGCGTGGCGGGCGGGCTGGCCAGGCTGGAGCCGTTGATGGCGACAACATTGAACTCGTTGCGACCAGCGACCAGGTTGCCCAGGTCGGTGCGGGCCAAGTAGCTCCAGGTGGTGTTGCCGGGCTTGTAGAGCTGCAGGCGGTACCCGTTCACCTCCACGGCCTGCGTGCCGGCGGGAACGCCGCCGCGCAGGGTGATCTCGCCGTCCTGCGTGCGGTAGGTCTGGCCGGTCGCGGCAGGCGCGATGATCGTCGGCGAGGCCAGGGCGGCTACTTCGGCCGTCACGCTGCGCTGGAGCTGGGCCATCACCAATCCCTTCTCATCGAGGGCCTCCACCAGCACATTCAATTGGCCGCTTTCCACGGCGAGCTCTTGGGAGAAAGCGCGGGTCTGAGCGTTGAAGGCGGCCTGGTAGCCGTTCACGCGCACGCGGGCCACGCCCTCGCCGACGGTGCCGGCGACGGCGACGGTGCCGGTGCGGATGACGGCGCCCTCGGCCGGCTGCGTGATCGTCAGCGTGGCGGAGGGGTCGGCGCCGAGCGAGGAGGATGAACCGTTCTCGCCGGCGGGCGGGAGCACGTTGGCCGCCTGGCGGCTCTCGGAGAGGAAGGCGGAGGTTAGGTCGCCGGGCGCGAGCGCGGCGCGGTATTGGTAGAGGTCGGTGCCGATCTCACCGTCTTCGTCGGGCAGGATGAAGGACTGGCCCTCGCCCACCATCACGGCGGTGGAGCGGCGGCCCACGTGGACCTCGGCGCCCAAGCCGGCACCGTCGTAGACGGCCACCTGGCGCAAGCCAACCACGGCCTCGGTGCGGGCAGCAAAGTCAAAGGCGAGCGCGGGCGTGGCAATCGTGCGCACCAGGCTGCCGCTGGCGTCGGGGGCGGCCAACCAGACGCGGCCGCGCGTGAGCGAAGCCTCAATGGCCGACTCGTCGTCGGGGGCCTGCTCGCTCTGGACGATTTTCAGCTCGGTCTCCTCGTCCAGGCGCATCACCGTGCCGTCAAAGAACGTCAGGCGGACATGGCCGTCGGCGCCCGTGGAAAGAATGTCACCGGGATACAGCGGGAGTCCGTCCTGCACCGCCTGTACCTCTCCCCCATCAATCATCACGTTCACGGAGCCGCCGCGCTCCACCTGCACCTGGGCCGGGGCGCGCTGGTCAGTGCCCGCGGACGAGATCCACATGAAGACCCGGACCAGGCCGTAGAGCATGCCGCAGAGCAGCAGCAGGGCGATGACGGCAGTTAGCAGTCCTCCCCCGCCGCCACGAGACGACGAGAGGGCGTAACTTCCACGGCGCGGGCGGTACGAATTCACCATAGGCGGTTCTCTAGCCTACGATACCTGTTTATTGCCGCGCAAGCACCCCTTTTCGGTCAGCGCGTCACGCGCTCCACCTCCTGGATGGTTGTGATGTTCTGGGCGACCAATCCCTCGCCGAATTTGCGCATGTTGATATAGCCTTCCGCCGCAGCTGCTTGCGCCAATTCCGTCTCGTCAGCCTGGGCCAAAATGAGGTCGCGGATCTTGGGTGTGACGCTCAGCACCTCGGCGATGACCGTGCGACCGTCATAGGTAGCAGGATTGGCGGGATCAACGGTTCCAGCGGCCTTGGCCGCATCCGAAACCTTGCGGACGAGGCGCTGGGCCATCACGCCGCGCAACGCCGGCGCGAAGGTGTAGGGGCTGACACCCATGGAGAGAAGGCGCGGAATCGCCTCCAGGGCGGAGTTCGTGTGCAGGGTGGACAACACCAAGTGACCCGTGAGGGCGGCGTCCACGGCCGTCTGGGCCGTCTCGAGGTCGCGGATCTCACCCACCAGGATGACGTTGGGGTCATGGCGGAGGATGGAACGCAGGCCCGAGGCGAAGCTGTAACCGTGCTCCGGCTCGATCTCGCTCTGGACGATGCCCTTGATCTCGTACTCCACCGGATCTTCCAGGGTGATGATGTGGCGCTGCGTGCCCACGAGCTCTTTGAGTAGGGCATAGAGCGTCGTCGTCTTACCCGAACCGGTCGGACCGGTGACCAGAAAGAGGCCGTACGGCAGGTGCGTAATGGCCGAGAGCTGTTTGTGCATTTCCTCGCTGAAGCCGAGCTGCTCCAGCGTGACAATGCCGCGCTTGGGATCAAGGAGACGGAGTGTAATGCTCTCGCCGAAGCGCGACGGGATGGTGGCCACGCGGACATTCACCTCGCGGTCGCCGGCGTTGAACGTGTACTGGCCGTCCTGCGGAACATTGGTGACGTTGAGCTTAAGCTTGGCGACGAATTTGATGCGGCGCAGGAACGCTTCGTAGTCTTCGCGGCTGAGCACGCGGTCCAACTGGAGCATGCCATTGAGGCGCACCTCCAGGCGCACGGTGTCTTTCTCCGGTGAGGCGTGGATGTCCGACGCGCCGAGCGCGGTACAGCGCTGTTCGAGCTCGTGGAGGATCTCTTCGCCTTTCAGGGAAGCCTGTTCAGCCATTCCCTTTAGTATAGCAGAAATCGGGCCCTATCGCTATGCTGGAATCCTCGATGGGGCTGCGTAAAATCCGCACAATATCGGAAACCCAGAAGAAGCGCGCCTACGTGCGCCGGATGCTCGTTGTGCACGGGGTTTTGCTAGTGGGCCTGCTGATCGTGGTGGCCCGCCTGATGGACCTGCAGCTCTTCCGCCAGCTGGAATACGGCTCCATGGCCGAGCAGCAGCATTTCGGCAGCATCCGTCTGCCGGCCAAGCGCGGCGACATCCTGACGGTCAACAGCCGCACCGGCGACACCAGCATCCTCGCCACCAACACCACCCTCGACCTGGTCTACGTCGACCCGCTCATCGTCGACGAGCCGGCCAAGATCGCCGAGCTGCTCTCGGACACGCTCGTGACCGACGACGTCCACCGCTCGTGCTCGCAGGCCCTCCCCACCTGCCCGACCGAACTCCGCTCGCTCTACGGCGAGGCCTTCAACCCGCTGGCGGTGCTGGAGCGCGTCAGTGGCAGCGGCGCCCTGCTTGAGCCCCTGCCCGTCGGCGCCGACGCGCAGTCTTCGGTGAATCTGAAGATCTCCGACATTACTGAGATCCGCCGCCTCTTCGCGCGCAGCATCGAGAACCGCATCGGCGAGAAGCGCATCACCTTCACACCGCTCAAGTACGGCGCCAATAAGGAGCAGATGCGCCAGGTGAGCGAGTTGCAGATCACGGGCATTACGGTGGACCAGGCCCAGAGCCTCATCTGGGCGGACCCCGAGGTGATCGACCAGGGCCGGCTCGGCACCATCAGCCGCAGTCTCGCTCCCATCCTCGACCAGGACTCGCTCGTCATCGAGAACTCCCTGCGCTCGCGTCCGCTGCGCTACGTGCCCGTCATGCGTCGCATCCCGCCGGCCATGTCGCTCAAGATCAAGGAGGCCCAGCTCGAATCGCTCCGCCAGACCTCGGCCAAGCGCGCCGCCCTCAGCAACCCCAAGGATGCCGAAAAGGTGACCGATCCGCTGCGCTCCATCGCCCTCATCCCCGAGCACTGGCGCTACTACCCCGACGCTACGCTCGCGTCGCAGCTCGTCGGCTTCCTCAACCGCAACCAAGACGCGCAGTACGGCATCGAACGCACCTTCGACGCCGAGCTCCGCGGCCAGGAAGGCGAGATCTCGACCGTCAGCGATCCGACTGGAGGCCAGATCGTGACGAGCGAGCAGACCATCCGCGCCGCCAAGGACGGCGACACCGTGGTGCTCACCATCGATCCCTTCATCCAGAAGTTCGTGGAAGAGAAGCTGGCCGAAACCGTGAAGACCACCAACGCCGAGCACGCCCAGGTGATCGTGATGGACCCCAAGACCGGCCGCGTGTTGGCCATGGCCAACGCTCCCCTCTTCGACCGCAGCGACTACGGCGACGTCTTCGAGAAGGAGACAATGGTGATGACGCCCGAGCAGGAGGCGCAGATCGTGATCGAGATCATGGACCCCGAGACCAACCTGCGCGTGATGCAGGGCGCCGTCCGCGACGTCTTCGACCCGCTCGGTCGCGCCGCACTCTCCGAGAAGCTCCGCCAAGAGCTCGACGCGCTCGAGAAGCTCCACGACCTGCACGACCTGGCGCGCTACTACGTCTACCGCGGCGAGACCACGCGCTACGAGGTCTTCCCCACCACCATGCCCGGCGTTTGGCTCAAGTACGCCAACAACATCGGCGTCGGCGCCTACATCAACCGCGGCATCCAAGAGATCTACGAGCCCGGCTCGGTCATGAAGTCGGTCACGATGGCCATCGGCCTCGACCAGGGCGAGATCACCCCTCTCTCTACGTACGTCGATAGCGGCGCCGTCATCCGTAACGACTTCCCCATCGATAACAACGACAAGAAGCGATACGGCCGAGTGACGATGACCAACTGCCTCGAGTTTTCGATTAACACCTGCATGGTGGACATCAGCGAGCGTCTCGGCCGCAAGCTCTTCCACAGCGCACTCGAACGCTTCGACTTCGGCCATGTGACGGGCGTTGAGCTAGAGGACGAGACCACCGGCGACCTGGCGCCCTGGCGCAACTGGAGCGACGCCCAGCTGGCCACCACCTCGTTCGGACAGGGTATCGCCGTCACCCCGCTGCAGATGATCGCGTCGTACACGCCGCTGGCCAACAAGGGCCTGCTCATGAAGCCGATGATCGTCGACCGCATCGAGCACGCCGACGGCACCGTGGAGCACCACGAACCGATCGTGGTGGATCAGGTGATCACGCCCGATACCGCCGACACCATCACCGCCATGCTCGTCTCGTCGGCCGAGCTCGGCTTTGCCAAAAACGGCCGCCCCGCCGGCTACACCGTAGCGGGCAAGACCGGCACCTCGCAGATCGCCGGACCGGGCGGCAAGTACGAGACCGGCACCGGCGCCACCATCGCCTCGTACGTGGGCTACGGTCCCGTGACGGACCCCAAGTTCATCATCTTGGTAAAGATCGACCGCGCCACTTACAAATCAATCGTTCAGGGTGCCGTCGCCGCCGCGCCGCTCTTTAAAGAGGTGTCGTCGTTCCTCTTCCAGTACTACGGCATCCCGCCGGACAACGTGCACTGAGCCTCTCAGGCGTTCATGAGTTCGAAGAGCTTCTCCAGCGCTTCACTCTCGATTTGACGGACGCGCTCACGTGTTAGGCCAAGATCTTCGCCGAGGGCCTTGAGTGTCAGCTTCTTGCCTTGACCGAGGAAGCGCGCCTCGATGACGATGCGCTCGCGGGGATCGAGACTGCCAAGGAAACCGAGCATCAGCTCAATCTCACCCTCTTCCATGACGATGTGCTCGGGCGACGGACTATTGTCGGGGATCAGGTTCGAGATGCGGTCGCTCTCCTCGCCGTCGTCGGACTCCGTGGTACTGCCATTGACGCGGCGGACCTGCTGAGCGCGCTCAAGGTTCGCCATCTTCCCCTTTTTCACGCCCAAACGGTTCTGCACCTCCGCACGCTCTGGCGTGCGGCCAAGCTCTCGGGTGAGATCACGGATGGCGGCGTAATACTTGGTTGTCAGTTCGGCCATGTAGGCCGGCACGCGAATGGCCGGCGCCTGGTTGATGATGGCGCGCTTGAGCGACTGCTTGATCCAATACGAGGCATACGTGGAGAAGCGCGTGCCGAAGGCGGGGTCGTACCCCTCCACCGCACGAATAAGGCCGAGGTTGCCCTCGGAGATCAGATCCTGCAACGCCAGTCCCCTACCCGTGTAGCCGCGAGCGATATTCACGACCAAGCGCAGGTTCGCCCGGATGAGATGGTCGCGCGCTTCGGGATCGCCATCGGCGATGCGGCCGGCGAGCGCCACTTCCTGCTCGTGGTCGAGCAACTCGGTCTCGTTGATCTCGCGCAGGTACATGCCCAGCGGATCGACATCGCCGTTGCGGATGCGGATGGGCGTCTCGCTCTCGTCGACGGGACGGTCGTCCTGATCGATGTGGCCGTTGCGGTTGAATGTAGTCGCCATTGGCCGGGCAGTCTGCACCTGCACTTGCACGGAGGCAAAGGGTTTTGCCCGCATCAAACGCAGCACTTCCCGATCAGTAAAAGAGACCAGCCAAACCTATTCTCGTCCTAATTATTGACGTATTTATAATTTATAGTATTTTGACATTAGTCGGATCCTTCAACCCGGAGAACATCTCCATGCCTCTGACCGTAATCGGAATCGCCCTGCTCATCATCACGGCCCTGTGGGCCCGTTCGGAACACCAGTGCAACCAACGCAGCGCCGAACTCGAGAAGAGCGCACCCAAGACCTGGCCGAAGGCCCCGTCGCTCCGCGGCATCCGCTGGCTGCTCATCCTGGCCCAGATCCTCCTGGCCGTCGCCGGACTGGTCATGGCCGTCCTGGGCCAATTGCCAAAACAGTGAGTCCGTCACGGACTCTCGCCCGCCGCCTCCTGAGGGAGGCGGTTTTTTATTTCACGACCACGCTCTTTGCCAGGTTACGGGGCATGTCGGGATCCTTGCCGCGCTGGATGGCCAGCTGGTAAGCCAACACCTGGATCGGGAGGATCGAGACGATGGCCTGGGCGACGCCGGCATCCGGCACGCGGATCCAACGGTCGAAGGCCTCGTTGTCCTTGGGACCGACGCCGATCACGAAGCCGCCGCGAGCCTTGAGCTGCACGGCGTTGCTGATGATGTCGGGCGTCACCTCGTCCTCGCCCACCAGCGCGATACACGGCACGCCTTTCTCGATAAGCGCGATGGGGCCGTGCTTCAGTTCGCCGCCGGCGAAGCCCTCGGCGTGGATGTAACTCACTTCTTGGATCTTGATCGCGCTCTCTAGCGCCATCGGGTAGTGC
>JAGOUB010000019.1 GCA_018061525.1 Candidatus Peribacteraceae bacterium | reverse complement strand
ACTCACTTCTTGGATCTTGATCGCGCTCTCTAGCGCCATCGGGTAGTGCCAGCTCTTGCCGATAATGTAGAGATCTTCTTTCTCGCAGATCTCCTCGGCGATCTTGGCGATATGGTCAACGTAGCGCGGGTTGAGCAGATCGTTGATCTGCGCGGCCGTCTCAAGGAGCAGCTTCTTCCCTTCCAGCAACTTGCCCTTAAGAGCGTGGGCGACGAGCAGCAGCACCGCCAGCTGGCCGGTGAGGGCCTTGGTGGAGGCAACTGCGCGCTCGGGGCCGGCGTTGATGAGCAGGGTGTAGTCGGCGGCGCGGCTGATGGATGAGCCCGCCACGTTCACGATCGCCAGCACCTTCGACCCCTTGCTCTTGGCGACTGCGATCGCCTCCAGCACGTCGGCCGTCTCGCCGCTCTGGCTGACGGCGATGAGCAGGCTCTCGGGCCGCAGGAAATGATGGTAGAGCTTAAACTCGCTGCCGGGCGCGAAGTTGACGTGGTGCTCGGCGACGACGGAGAAGAAGTACTCGGCCGCCATGCAGGCCTTGCCGGCCGTGCCGCAGCCCACCAGGAACGTACCGCGGGCGTTGCGGATGGCCTCGGCCACCGCCTCGATCTCGGCCGGGTCTTGGTTCACGGCGCGCGCCACGCTCTCCTTCTGGTCCATAATCTCCTTGAGCATGTAGTGGGCGAAGTCGCCCTTCTCCGCCTGTTCCACCGTCCAGGCAATCTCGATCTCGCGCTTCTCGCGCACCGAACCGGTGGCAATGTCGGTGAAGAGGATGGAATTGCCGTCGGTTACCACCATCTCGCCGTCGTCGAGGTACATGACGGTGCGGGTGTGTTTGAGGAAGGCGGGCGTATCGGAGGCCACAAAGTAACAGCCGTCGCCCTTGCCGACGATCAGCGGCGAGCCGGTGCGCGCGGCCACCAGCAGGTTGCTGCCGGCGTGCATAGCCACGACGCCGTTGCGGCCGGTGCAGCGCTGGACGGCCCGGCGCACGGCCGAGGCGAAGTCACCCGTCTCCTTAAAGATCTCTTGGACGAGGTGCGCAATCACCTCAGTGTCGGTCTCGGAGACGAAGGCATAGCCCTTGGCCTGCAATTCACCGCGCAGCTCCTGGTAGTTCTCGACGATGCCGTTATGCACCACGGCCATCTGACCGTCGGCGCTCAGGTGCGGGTGGGCGTTCTGACGAGTGACGCCGCCGTGCGTGGCCCAGCGGGTGTGGCCGATGGCCAGCGTGCCGTTCTTACCCCAAGCGGACGGATCGATGCCGCCGATCTTGCCGATCTCCTTTTCCAGACGGAGCTCGCCGTCGCCTTCTTTCCAGGCGATGCCCCACGAGTCATACCCGCGGTATTCGAGGCCTTTCAAGCCCGTGATGACGATCTCACCCGCGTGCGCGGGCTTGCCGGCGTAACCGAGGATTCCACACATATAGAGGTATTGTTCTCTGGGTGAATGGTGGGGTCAATAAAGAGATGCTCAAGGCGTCTGCATCCAACGGGTATCCACTTTCTTTGGCGCAAAGAAAGTGGAGAAAGAAACAGGCCGCTGTCGTGGCGTTGCCTACGCGGAATGGCTCGGTCCGCGGGCGGCGCAAACTCGGCCGCGCCTCTCTTGAGTCGCGCGGCCTCGGACCTGCGCCGCCACTATTCGCGGACACATCGCCAACCGCGTGACGGCACCGCCACTGGGCGGCCAGCCCTACGCTTCGATGACATAGGGAGTGAGACCGTGGAGCGGTGTCGCGCCACGGGGGGGGTGAGAGGAAGGCCCCGCCTTGTCTGACGCGCGCACGAATGAAAGCCGGAAAAGTAGCGCGCGTCAGACAACCGACGAAGCGGGCCGGGCCTAATGGCCCGCGAGGAGGCACGGGGCCTAAGTGGAGAGGTGTTGGCGCGACGCGCTTTTTGGGCACTTTTTGTCGCGCACAAAAAGTGCCACCCGTTCTTTGTATCAAAAACCCGCACGGGGCTGACCACTTCCCTTGACCACCCCCTCCCTTTCCCTTACCTTCTGTGGGCTTTTTAGCCCCTCGTACTTCTTCTTTCGATGCCGCTCACCAAGTCCGCCGCCAAGGCCGCCCGCCAGTCCCGCGCCCGCCAGACGCGCCTCACGCCGTTCAAGACGCGCATGAAGACGTCGACGAAGGGTGTCTTGGACGCGGTGAAGGAGAAGAAAGAGAGCGACGCCACCAAGCAGCTGTCCGAGGCCTTCAAGGCCATCGACATGGCTGCCAAGAAGGGCCTCATCCACCGCAAGACCGCCGATCGCCGCAAGTCGCGCCTGAGCCGCATGCTCGCGACGCTGCAGCCGAAGAAGGCCTAAGATGGCCATCCTCGCTCTCGATCTCGGCCGCCGCGTGACCGGGGTGGCGTTATTTGATGAGTCCGTCGGCTTCCCCTTCCCTCTCGATGCCATCCAGGGCGGCGAGACCGAGACGATCGCCGCCGTGTTGCAGTTGGCCAAAGACCGCCGGGTCACCACGCTTGTCATCGGCATGCCCTTCCTGCCCGACGGCACCGAGGGCGGCCAGGCTTTCCATACCCGCAACCTCGCCGAACAGTGGGAGAAAGCCGGCCTGACGGTCCATTTCTTGGACGAACGCTACACGTCGAAGACAGAACATTCGGAGCACGATTCGCATGCCAAAGCAGCCGTTGCGCTGCTCCAAATGGCCCTAGATCGCGGATTGGTAAAATAAAGACCCCCTCCCTGTTTCGATGGCTTATTAAAGCCGCGAAATTGGTTGTTGACAACTTCAATAAAGTCTATAGAGTAGCAGTTCCGGAGGCGGTCACAGAGTCAGCTCGGATGAGCATTGTACTCTCAAGCCACAACCCGGTCCGACCGTCCATCAGAACCGTCACCGTATCTTTTATTCCTGTCAATGTTCTGGTAGAACCAGAGTTAAATTCTTCCCTCCCTCCCAGCCCCTTATGTCCCCCCAAAATTCCGCGACGGCGAATACCTCCGTCCAGTCCGCGCCCAAGCTCTCGGTCAACCTGCAGTCTCTGCTCGATGACCTGTTCCTGGTCCTGACTGAGAAGGAGGCCACGGTCATCCGCCGCCGTTTCGCGCTCCAGGGACATCCCAAGCAGACGCTGGAGAAGATCGGCAAGCACTTCAAGGTGACGCGCGAGCGCATCCGCCAGATCGAGAGCATCGCTCTCTCCAAGCTGCGCCGCACCGTCCGCACCACCAAGCTCAACGACGTGAACGAGATGGCCAAGGGCATCCTCCGCATCCATGGCGGCGTGATGCGCGAGGATGAGCTCGTCACGCAGGTCCTGCGCCGCCTCTCCGGCGGTACGCCCGACGTGGACGGCGCCGTCCTCCGCCTGGCCTACAGCATCGATACCGAGCTGGCCCCCTCGGGCAGCGGCGGCACCTTCGCCCCCTTCTGGCGCGTCGAGTCGCTGGCCACGGAGGACATCTCCCTGATCGTCGATTCCATCGTGAAGATTCTCAAGAAGCGCAAGTCCTGCATGAAGCGCGACGAACTGGTCTCGGCCGTCCAGGCCCTGAACCTGTTTGGCGACCGCATCCCCAGCCGCGAGCTGATCATCAGCTGCTTGGCCGTCGATGAGCGCCTGCGCGAGATCGACGAGGGTTGGGGCCTCACCGAGTGGCGCTTCGTCCGCCCCCGCTCCATCCGCGACAAGGTCGAGATCGTCCTCAAGAAGTCCGGCCAGCCGCTGCACTTCATGGATATCGCCAACCGCATCCGCGAGTCGCACTTCGATCACAAGAACGTCACCGTCCAGGCCGTCCACAACGAGCTCATCCGCTACCCGCAGTTCGTCCTCGTTGGTCGTGGCCTCTACGCCCTCAAGGAGTGGGGCTACGAGCCCGGCACGGTTGCCGACGTCATCGAGCGCATCCTCAAGGATAAGGGCCCGCTGTCGAAGCGCGAGATCATCGCCGAGGTCGCCAAGCAGCGCACGGTGAAGGTCGGCACCATCTCCCTCAACCTCCAGAAAATGCCGTACTTCGTCCGCGTCGGCCGCGCCGTCTACGCCTTCGAGTCGAGCAAGAAGTAATCAACCCTGCCTCCCAGAGCCCTCGAAAGACGCCGCCGAAAGCGGCGTTTTTCTTGTCTCTAAGCCAATCCACACATTGACAAGTAAACAAGACATGTTAGGATGCCAGGCGGTTGGCTGCCTTCCGGTAGCCGTTTCTCACCACCGACACGAGGTACGTACCATGTTCCGCACGACGACCGGTTTCATCTTCAGCATGCTGCTCCTGAGCCTGTTCGGCCTCCACCCCAGCCCGGCCTACGCGGCCCCCATCGACGAGAAGATCAAGATCTTCGTCGTCGAGAAGAAGCTGGCGACGACGGAGGCTGAGGTCAACGAGTGGCTCGCCGACGCCAAGCCGGACATCATCAGCATCAAGCTCATCCCGGCCACCGACGCCAACACGGCACTCGTCGTCTCGTACAAGCGGAAGACGACTGACAGTCGGAAGCAAAAGCTCAAGCTGTTCCAGCAGGACGAACGCCTGGAGAGTTACGAGAAGCGGGTGAACCGCTGGCTCACCGACACCGAGGACGTCGTCATCATCAGCCGGGACACCACGATCAGCCTCAATAAGGGCGAAACGGCAGTGCAGAACGCCTACATCTACGCGCCGAAGTAACCTTCCCATCAACCCCCTCCCCTGCCATCCTGCCCGGCAGAAAGGAGGCCCCGAGCGGCGGCACGCTTCCGCTCACCACCCGTCCAGCCATCGTGCTGGACGGGTTTTTTCGATGTCCGTGCTTGATAGACGGACGCCAGCCGATGGAGGAAGATAGGCGTATGCCCCGCCGCGCCCTCCTCGCCTTCGTCGCAGTCGTCGCCTGCATCCTGGTCGGATTCCTCTGGATCTGGCCGGCCACGCATCCCACCCCGATCCTGCCGACCGGCGAGCAGACGCTCACTGGCACGGTCAATCGCGCGCCTCTCTCGCTCACCCGCCGCGGCACGCACGTCCTCAGCATCAACGGCGAGCGTGTCTCCATGTTGGAGAGCACCACCGTCGCCCTCGACAAGTACGAGGGCCGGGCCGTGACCCTGCGCGGCACCTTCGAGGCCAATACCGATGCCGTCTCGCTGCCCGTGCTGGTGGTGAGCGGCGTGGACGACGTGGCCGTGGAATACCGCCCGGAGGCCGTCCCCAGCCTGGGCCTGACCTTCTCGGTGCCCGCCGACTGGACCAAGAGCGGGCAGGAGCCGGCGTTCAGCTTCACCGCCTCGGGCGCTTCGGCCCCCATCCTGCGCCTGGTGGTGCAGCCGGGCGTCGTCCTGCCCTCCGACTCCAACCTCTCCATCTCGTCGCGCCTGGCCACGCGCACGTTCGACGCCAAGAGCGGCTCGGGCGTCATCGCCGTGCAGCTCGACCAGGCTCGCATCCTCACCCTGCGCTTCGCCCCACTCGCCCCTGATCCGGTCAGCGCCCTGGAGCGCTTGTCGCAGATCGTCCGCACGCTCAAGTTCACCTCAGCCGGCGGCACGGCCTCCACGGGCACCGGCGCCGTGCTCCCCTGCGGCGGCTCTGCGGGCATCCTCTGCCCCAAGGGTTCGTACTGCCAGATCATCGACGCTGCGAACCGCGTCGGCACCTGCGCCCCGCTTTCGGGCCAATGAATAGGGTGTACGAACAGACACCATAATCGTTTTCGCGACGAAGCAAGCAGAACTTGTTTGACGACTCTCTCGCAGGCCGGCAACCTAGGTGCACATTCATCCACCCAATCCCCTCCACTTCCATGTCAAGCAAGACGCAAGACACCGAGCTCGAAACCCCCAAGAAGTCCGCCGCCAAGGCCGACCCCAAAGCCGAAGCCATCAAGGCCGCCCTGGCCGCCATCAACAAGCAATACGGTGACGGCGCCATTATGCAGATGGGCGAGCGCGAACTCATCGCCATCCCCAAGGTGCCCTCTGGCTCCCTTTCCCTCGACCTGGCCATGGGCGGCGGCGTGCCGCTGGGCCGCATCATCGAGATCTACGGCCCGGAGTCGTCCGGCAAGACCACTCTCGCCCTGCACATCATCGCCGAGGTCCAGAAGCGCGGCGGCAAAGCGGCCTTCATCGACGCTGAGCACGCGCTCGACCCCCAGTACGCCAAGCGCATCGGAGTCGACACCGACTCCCTCCTGATCTCGCAGCCCAACGACGGCGAACAGGGCCTGGAGATCACCGAGACCCTCGTCCGCTCTGGTGCCGTGGACATCATCGTCATCGACTCCGTGGCGGCCCTAACGCCCCGCGCTGAGATCGAAGGTACCATGGGCGACCAGCACATGGGCCTGCAGGCCCGCTTGATGAGCCAGGCCCTGCGCAAGCTGACGGCCATCGTCAGCAAGACGAACTGCACCGTCATCTTCATCAACCAGCTGCGCATGAAGATCGGCGTGATGTTCGGCAACCCCGAGACGACCACCGGCGGCAACGCCCTCAAGTTCTACGCCTCGGTCCGCCTCGACGTCCGCCGCATCGAGAAGATCACGGAGAAGGGCACCGAAGAGGGTCAGGAGATCGTCGGCAACCGCATCCGCGTGAAGGTGGTGAAGAACAAGGTTGCTCCCCCGTTCCGCCAGGCCGAATTCGACATCCTGTACGCCCGCGGCATCAGCAAGTCGGGCGATCTACTCGACCTGGGCGTCAAAGGCGGCTTCGTTGAGAAGTCGGGCGCCTACTTCCGAATGGGAGAGGACACGATCGGCCAGGGCCGCGAACAAGCGAAGGCCTACCTGGAGGAGCATACGAAGGTGGCCGAAGACCTGGAGAAGGCCATCAGGGAGCACCACGACACGCTATTGAATGCCTGAGACATCGGACGGAATGCACCCCAGTGAGGAGGACTGGGGTGTTTTTCGTTAGGGCGGATTCCCACCGGCTCTCCCCTTCTTTTCCACACTCGTTCCACAGGCGGCGCCGGCCCGGCGACCGCGTTCTTGTCAGTGTCCTCGCACTGCTCCACACTCTCCTCCCGCCCCATGTCGACTCCCCTCCCCTACGACACGCCGCCCCACGCGCTCGACGCCGAGCGCACCGTGCTCGGCGCCCTATTGCTCGACAGCGACGCGATGATCCGCATCTCGGACATGCTGACGACGGCCGATTTCTACGATCCCACCTACCGCCTGATCTTCCAGGCCATCGAGCAGCTCTACCAGCGCCACGAGCCGATCGATTTCGTGACGGTGGCCAATAAGCTCCAGGACGTACAGAAGATCCAGGAGGTGGGCGGCAGCGCTTTCTTGGCCGAGCTGGCCGCGTCGGTGCCGACCTCGTCGCACATCTACCAATACGCCCAGATCGTGAAGGGCAAAGCGCTCCACCGCAGCATCATCGAGGCCGGCCGCGAGATCACGGGCCTGGGCTACGCGACCGACCGCTCCATCCCCGAGTTGCTCGAGGAAGTGGAACGCCAGGTCTTCCGCATCACCAACACGGTCATCAAGGAGAAGTTCATCCACATCCGCGACGTGCTCGACTCGCGCTACGAGAAGTTCGCCGAGATGCACGAGTCGCAGGACGACAGCGCCACCAAGGGCGTGCCGACCGGCTTCGCCAGCCTGGACTACAAGCTCTCGGGCCTGCAGCCGAGCGACCTGGTGATCGTGGCCGCCCGCCCCTCCATGGGAAAGACCGCGCTCGCGCTCAACATCGCCCAGAACGCCGCCATTCGCAGCAAGAAGAGCGTGGGCATCTTCTCTCTAGAAATGAGCAAGGAACAGCTCGTCGACCGCCTCTTCGCCTCCATGCTCGGCGTCGACAGCTGGAAGATGCAGCGCGGCAAACTCGAAGACAGCGACTTCCAGAACATGGGCCCGATCATGGATGAGCTCTCGAAGGCCAACATCTTCATCGACGACTCGGTCGCCTCGTCGCTGCCGGAGCTGCGCACCAAGGCCCGCCGCTTACAGATGGAGCACGGCCTCGACCTGATCATCGTCGATTACCTCCAGCTGATGAGCACAGGCAACGCCAACTACGCCGGCAACCGCGTGCAGGAAATCTCCGAGATCTCGCGCTCGCTCAAGCAGATCGCCCGCGAGCTCCGCGTGCCGCTCATCGCCCTTTCACAGCTCTCGCGCGCCGTCGAGTCGCGCCCCGGCAACATCCCGCAGCTCTCCGACCTGCGCGACTCCGGCTCCATCGAGCAGGACGCCGACATCGTGCTGATGATGTACCGCGAAGATTACTACGAGGAGGACAGCAGCCGCGCGGGCATCACCGACATCTACATCCGCAAGCACCGCAACGGTCCGATCGGCCGCGTGGAACTGCTGTTCAAGAAGGAGCAACTGCGGTTCTACGACATCGACAAGGTCCACGACGCAGACTAGCATTTGGGCATATGGACCCTTTGATCCGTCCCGATGTCCCGTTGGCGGTTATTCTCGTGTACGCCGTGATGGCCTTCAGCCTGGTGCTCGCCTTCACGCCGTGGTTCGTCAATTTCCTGCGATTCAACAAGCTCGGCAAGGAGCTGCGCGTCGAGACGCTCGACGGCCGCGAGGCCTCGGTCTTCCGCCAGTACCACAGCACCAAGTGGGGCACCCCGACGATGGGCGGCATCATCATCTGGCTGGGCGTGGTGGTGACCATCCTGCTCTCGCGCTTCTTCTCGTACATCGGTGTGACCGACTACTCGCTCCTCCAGCGCCGCGAGGTCTACCTGCCGCTCTTCACGATGATCGCGATGGGTATCCTCGGCGCCATCGACGACTACCTGAACGTGCGCGGTGTGGGCAAAACAAAGGGCCTTGCCTGGCTCCCCAAGCTGCTCTCGATGCTCTTCATCGCCTCGGCCGGCGCCTGGTGGTTCTATACGAAGCTGGAGATCAGCAGCATTTCGATCCCCTTCTACGGCTCGGTTGAGCTCGGCCTGTGGTACATCCCGCTCTTCATCCTGGTGATGACCTCCACGGCCAACGCCGTGAACTTCACCGACGGCCTCGACGGCCTGGCGGGCGGCCTGCTCGTCATCTGCTTCAGCGCCTTCGCCGTGCTGGCCTACATGAGCGGCCTGACGGTTCTCTGCGCCTTCTGCGCGGTCACGGCCGGCGCCATCACCGCCTTCCTGTGGCACAACGTGCCGCCGGCGATGTTCTTCATGGGCGACACCGGCTCGATGGCGCTCGGCGGGACACTGGGCGTGATCGCCCTCATGACCGACGACGTGCTCCTGCTGCCGCTCATCGGCATCGTCTTCCTGATCGAGCTGCTCTCGGTCGTCATTCAGCTCACCAGCAAAAAGCTGCGCAACGGCAAGAAGGTCTTCATTGCCGCGCCCATCCACCACCATTTTGAAGCCCTGCAATGGGGTGAGAGCAAAGTGACGATGCGCCTCTGGATCATCGGCGGCTTCGGCGCCCTGCTGGGCGTCATCATCGGACTCTCCTCGGCCTCAGTACTGGTCTGAGGCCGAATCCTTAGCCACCGCGACCGCCGGGCCGTTGTCCCAGAACGCCTCATTGAGCGCCTTGGGCAGCACCTCGTCGAGCGTCGACTGGCCGCGCGTCTCGGGCACCTTGCCGGCGACCTTAAAGATTTTCTTCATCGAGCGGTACGTGCCCCACGGGTAGTAGCGCACCTTCGGCTTGCGGGGGCGGCGCTCGCGATCGCGTCCGCGTCCACGACCGCCCTTGGCCGCGGCGGCCGGAGCGGGAGCGGCGGCAGGCTCGTCGTCGTCATCGCCATCAGCTTCAACCGGGGCGGCGGGCGCAGGCGTAGCCGCACCGGGAGCAGCAGGAGCCATGGGGAACTCGCGCGGCGGGCGGGCGAGCTTCTTGGGCATGCCCTTCTCGTCGAACTCAACGCGGCCGATTACGGCGCGGGCGTCGGGATCCACATAGACGAGGTCGTCGTCCAGGTAGACGGGCTGGTCGGTGGTGGGGGTGGCGTCGGTCATAGGAATCAGCGGATGACGGGGTGCTCCTCGGCCGGCAGCGGAGGCGGCGGAGGCGGAGGCGGCGACGAGGGAGAGGCGGCAGCGGGAGCCGACGGCGCGACATGCAGGAAGTGGTCCTCCGGATGATGGAAGAGCTCGCGCACCTCGTGGCGGCGCTGCTCACGGTAGAGCAGATAGGCGTAGAGCGTCGAGACCAAGCTGCCGATGAGGCTCACGTAGACGCCGAAGCGCAGGCCCATGCGCGGGAATTCGAGCGTCACCTTGGTGAGCACCGAGAGCGCGGCCAGGATGAGTACCGAAGCAGTGAGCGTCAGAAAGAAGCGGGCGAGGTGCCGGCGCCCCTGGAGCACCAGCTGGCGGCCGCCGAAAAGCGGCACCGCCAAGATGGCGATGACGGCCAGATGGAGCAGCACGACGACAATGCCGATGAACGAGGTGAAGAAACCGAGTCCCGAGAAGACCTGCTCGTCCTGTCCGCCCCACTGCCCGGAGATCCAGGGCATGAGAACACCGATGACGGCCAGCAACGCGCCGGTGTTGAGGATGCGCTCTTCGAGGTCGACGGCCGAGAGGATGCGGCGGAAGCGGTTCGACATGGCCCCGAGCATAGCACACCCGCACCGGGCCCGGACGGGCTACACTGGGGCCGTGCGCCTCCATGTCGATGTCCGGGAAGCCTGCCGCCCCCGCCCTGCCGGGAAGGGCGTTTGGACGCGCGGATTGCTGGCCGAATTGCTCCGCCGGCCGGTCGATCTGGTCCTCCATACCGACGCCCCGCTGCCCGACGACCTGGCGCAGTTGGCCACGGTCCGTCCCGTCCGCCCGGAGATCGTCCGGAGTGGCGGCGGATTCCTGTGGCATCTGCAGACGGCCTGGCGCCTCAAGCGGATAATGCGCCCCGACGACGTCTACCTGAGCCCGACGAGCTTCATCGTGCCGGCCTTGCTCGGCCGCTCGGTGCCGTGCGTGCCGGTGGTCCACGACCTGATCGCCTTCCGCGACGACGAGCACAGCGGCAAAGCCCGCGCCATCGAGCGCCTGACGCTCGGCCGCTGCCTGTCGTCGGCCAAGGCCGTCCTCACCATCAGCGCCGCCACCCGCAGCGACCTGCTCCGCCGTTATCCCACTCTCGATCCGGTGCGCGTCGCCAGCATCTTCGCCGGCCCGCTGCAGGCCTCCCCTCCCCCGGCCCGCCGTGATCGCGCCATCATCCTCTGCATCGGCACACTCTGCCCGCGCAAGAACCAGCTCGGCTTGGTGCGCGCCTTCGGCCGCTTGCCGGAGGACGTACGCCGCGGCTGGACCCTGGTGCTGGCTGGCGGCCGCGGTTGGAAAGACGAGCCGATCTTGGAAGCCGTGCGCGAGACGCCAGGTGCGGAGTGGCACGAGTACGTCCCGAACGAAAAGCTGGAGGAATTACTGACGCACGCGCGGCTGCTCGCTTTCCCGTCGTTCTACGAGGGCTTCGGCCTGCCCGTGCTCGATGCCTTCCAGCGCGGCCTGCCGGTGCTCTGCTCCAACCGCGGCAGCCTGCAGGAGCTGGCCGGCGGCACGGCCTTCATTGTGGAACCGCAAGACACCGCCGCCCTCGCCCGCGGGCTACAATTGCTCATGACCGACAAAACCCTGGCCGACGATTTGGCCAGCCGCGGTCCGGCCCGCGCCTCCCGCTACTCCTGGGCCAAGACGGCCGACCTGGCGTTGAAGGCCCTGGGCGCGGCTTAACGCTTGGATTTGGACAGTAGGGCGTCGATGGCCGGCACCTGGTCTTCGCGGCACTCCAGCACCAGTCCGGTGCAGAAGGGATGTGCGACGGCCGCACGGACGAGATCGAGCAGGATACCGTCGCCGCGTTCGCCGCGGCCGCGCAGCGCCAGCATGGGCTCGTAGGCATGGACCGAGCGCTGGAAGGCATAGCTGTCGGGCACGTACGGCGGATTGCTGACGAGCAGGAACGGAACCTTCACATCCAGCACGGGCGAGAGCAGGTCGCCGCGTTTGGTTTCAATGCGGCGCCTCACCTCTAACCGCTCAAAATTTAATTCCGCCAGATCGAGAGCGTCCTGGCTGATGTCGGTGGCAACGAGGCGCAGGTTCTTGAACAACAAGGCCAGGCTGGCGGCGATGCAGCCGCTGCCGGTGCCCACTTC
>JAGOUB010000110.1 GCA_018061525.1 Candidatus Peribacteraceae bacterium | reverse complement strand
TACCAAGCGACCGGTCTCGACGGCACGCCGGCGGTGACCGAGCGCCTGGCGGGGGAGTACGGCCGCATCCGCGAGGTCGTCGCGCACGATGGCTTCCTCTACGTGACCACGAGCAACACCGACGGCGGCTGTACATGATGAGGACATTGGTAACGCTTTATTGGATCGATGACACGCCCCGGGGGAGGAGTCTTCTTGCGGCGAGCATTGAGACAAAAAAGCCCCACCGATGAACGGTGGGGCTTGGGTTGATCGAAGCCTGATGGCTTCAAAGGGACAAGGTTCAGGACTTCCGAGGAGGCACGGACGACGCGAGACCGAGGTAGTCGCCGCGGCGGTCATCCCAGAAGGGGAAGACAAAGAACCCGTCGGAAACGAAGTTGCCGACGCTGACGCGGACACCGTCCGAGTCCTTGTCTTGGCAGTGCACGTAGACGTCCGGCAGCAGGCGCTCGCGGTGCGTGAGCCAGTAGAGGATGACCATGTAGGTCACCTCGCAGGCGAACGGCACTTCCTCTTCCTTGAGGAGAGCGGTCTGCTGGGCAAAGGTCTTGCTGCGGGACTCGGGCACCGGCTCCTTGCGGAGCAAGTACCAGCGGACGGTCACCTTCTTGTCATTGGCGAACGGCTCCCGCTTGTACCAGTCGGTGTCGTAGAAGTCGTCGCTCGCGATCTTGCGGACTTCGTTCACGGAGAGGGCGCTACCCGCGACGAGGACGTGAGTGTCCTTGCACGCTTGGAGCGTCTCTTCGCCAAACGGGATCTCCGTGAACTGCTCGGGGTCGAGGGCAAACCCAAAGCCCCTGCGCACCTCTTCCAAGCCGAGGAAGTTCTTGCCCATGATCGCACGGGCGCGGCTCTGGCAGTTGGTGTCGGGAACAGGGGTGTCAGCTTTCGACATGATTCTTCCCTTTCAGAGAAGTCCCGGATTCGTCCGGGCCGACCGGCTTGCATTTAGAGGCAAGCCCTCCGGGCGCGGAAACGCCGAGGGGGCCTGCCTCGCTAGAGTCGTAACCATGGTTTGAAGGGGCTGGGGCTCGACGTAGATGAGACGCGATTATGTCGTGACTGGCACGCTTACAAGCAAATTGACATAGTATCATCACTGTGTCAAGCAACGAGAACCTAAGGCCAAGATGTGCCTTACCTTCCCGTGCAATGCCCTAATCCGTCAAACCGTTACGCATGTTGTTCATCACGTACAGCCGCGGCCGCGCGGGCAACAAGGACGACCTCCTCCTGCGTATCGACCCGTCGCAGCTCTGACTCAACGCACCAGCGACAGGTCGCCATGGATAACGACCGGACGCATCGCCTCGATCTCGGTACGGTAATAGGGGATGTCCGGAATCGGTTCCCAAAGGAAGATCTTCTGCCCGAGCACGTGCGCGAAGCCAAGCTCCAGCAGCGTGTTGCCGCCGACGTAGCCGGGGATGCCGCGCTTCTCCAAATTGACGGCCAGCACCGCATCGGCGCCCTGCATCAGCCGCCAGAATTCGCGGATGGCGTCTTCTTCCATCTTCTGGCTGACATTCAGCGCGTCGCGTTCGGCCTGGGTCTTACCCAAGAAAGGCTCGGCCTGACTCGAGATGAAAGCGTCGTGCCCGGCGGCACGCAGACCGTCGCGGGCGGCAAAGAGTTGTTCCACAAATTGCAGGCTGCCGATGACGCCGATTCTCATGCCGCACATCCTACCGCCAGGCCTGGGCGAGGAGACGTGGGAAGAGGGGAGTGGTCAACCTCCTCTTAACGTTTCCTTAACCTTTTTCAGGTAGAATTCCGGCCGTTATTTCGCTTTCCCTACCACTTCACATGTCCCAGAACCGCTCCGCCGGCTTCTCGCCGGTCATCGCCCTCGCCGCCGCGTCCGTCTTCCTGGCCGGCTGCGCCTCGTCCATGCCCGCCACCGGTACCGGCGCCATGATGTCGTCGTCCAGCGCCGCCCGCGTGCCCGCCCCGTCGGCCATGAGCAGCAGCTCTGCCGCCGCGATGGCTGAGTACAAGGACGGCACGTACACCGCCACCGGTGAGTACCGCTCGCCCGCCGGCAACGACGAAATCGAGGTCTCGCTCACGCTCAAGGACGGCGTCATCACCGCTGCCACCTACGAGGGCATGGCCAAGATGGGCAAGAGCAAGGATTTCCAGGCCAAGTTTGGCGCCGGCTATGAGGCCGCCGTCATCGGCAAGTCCATCGACTCGCTCTCGCTCGGCGTGACCAACGGCTCCTCCCTGACGCCCAAGGGCTTCATGGACGCCGTCGCCAAGATCAAGGCCGAGGCCCAGGCCTAAGCCATTCCGACTCCGAACGAAAGGGCCCTGCCGCGAGGCGGGGCTTTTTTGTTCAGAAGAGCTCGGCGCCGAAGCCGATCGATTGTCGCACGCGGAATTCCTTGTTGAGCAGGCAGCATTCAAAGTCGAACCCGACGGCCATCTCCTCCGGCTCGCAGAGGAAGAGCGCCGTGGCGATTCCGTCGGCGATGGCGGCCGAGTCGGCGCGCACCCAGGTGGCGATGATCTCCTCCGGAGAGGTGAGCGTCAGGGGATCGATTGTGTGGTGGTAGTTGCCCCAACGACGGCGATTGCCGGCCGAGCCGCACATCGCGCCCGAGTCCATGGTGACAACGCCGATCGCCTTGGTGAGATCGCCGGGATGCTCCAAGCCGGCGCGCAGGGTCGGACCGTCGGTGCGATAGGCGATATCGCCGCTGCCGTTCACCAGGAAGCGCTTCACGCCCTGGCCCGCTAGGTACGCCGCAAGCTTGTCGACGAAGTACCCCTTGCCGACCGCGCCCACGTCGATGAGCGCCGGCTGCAGAAGTTCGATGTGCGTGTTATCGACGATGCGCAGCGTCTCGGGCAGCGGCGGCACCGGGCGAATGACATCCTTGGGCTTCAGGCTGTAGGTCTCGTCGTAGCCCATGTCGCTGATCGCAAAGCCGATGAGCGGATTCACCTTGCCTTTGGAGAGGCGGTAGAGCGTCTCGTACAGGCGCAGCATCGCCGTCAGGTCGGGCGGTACCTCGACCACGCCTTTCTGTTCCACAAGCGACCAGACCACCGAGTCCTTCTTGAAGCGCGAGTAGGCCCGGTCGAACGCCTCGGAATCGGCGATAATCTTGCGCTCAAACGCCTTCACCGACTCGGCCGGAAGCTCATCCCACATGGAGATCTCCCAGGTCGTGCCCATGGATTGGTAGGCGAAGCTGTGCGCGGGGCGATCCATCGCTGCCAGTATAACCC
>JAGOUB010000018.1 GCA_018061525.1 Candidatus Peribacteraceae bacterium | reverse complement strand
TTGGGTCCGTTGTACTTCATAAGGCGGGTTCGAGAGTGAAGAAAGGGAGAGGCTTAGTGGGGTTCAGACGCGGCGGCGGCGCGGGCGGCGGCAGCCACCGTGGGCGATGGGCGTCACGTCGATGATCGCATCGAGGTTCAGACCGGCGGCCTGGAGGCCGCGGATGGCCTGCTCACGTCCCGGGCCGATGCCCTTCATCTCCACCTGCAGGGTCTCCACACCGTAGATCGTGACCTTCATGGCGGCGTTCTCGGCGGCCACTTTGGCGGCGTAGGGCGTCGACTTGCGCGTGCCCTCAAAGCCGGAGGAGCCGGAGCTGCTCCAGGCGAGGACGTTGCCCTCCATGTCCGTGATGGTGACGATCGTGTTGTTCTCGCCGGCCTTGATGCAGGCGCGGGCCTTCTTGACCAGGCGCTTCACCTTGCGGCGCTTCTTCGGCGCGGCAGCGGCAGCCGTGTCGCCATCGAGGGCGGCAGCAGCGGCAGCGGTCGCGGCAGCAGCAGCGTCCGGGGCGGTCTTGGCGGCGGTGTCGGGCTTCTTCTCGGGGGTGTCCATGGAGGTGTGGTAGGTAGCGGAGTGGGGAGCGGCGGGATCAGGTCTTGGTCAGCGTGGTGCGACCGGACAGACCCGTCTTCTTCTTACCGCGCTTAGTGCGGGCGTTGCGGCGGCTGGTCTGGCCGCGGGACGGCAGCTTCTTCTTATGACGGTTGCCGCGCCACGAGCCGATGTCCTGCAGACGCTTGAGTTCCACGCCGACGCGGCGGGTGAGCTCGCCCTCCACAGTCTCCTTCTCGATGCGGCCGCGCAGGCGGGCCTCCTGATCTTCATTAAGCTCGCTGGCCTTCATGAGCGGATCGAGCTCGAGCTCGCGGACAATCTGCTGCGAGAGGCTCGGGCCGATGCCCTTGATCGCGCGGAGCGCGAAGGGGAGACGCTTTTCGGGGAGGATGACTCCGGAGATACGGACCATAAGAGTGGAAGTGGGGCGGATGGAGGATGATCAGCCTTGGCGCTGATTATGCTTGGGGTGGGTCTTGCAACGCACTTGCACAACGGGCTTTAACGCTTTCAAGCGGCCATGGCGGCCCTGCGTGCCCTTGCCGCTGCGGCGGCGGATGATCTTGCAATTCTCGCAGATGGCTTTGACGGAAGCGCGGACCTTCATGGGGACGGGGGTATCAGCGGCGGCGCCGCGGAGGATGGGAAGAGGAAGACGAGGTGGGAGCGGCCGACACGGTGCCGTCCGCGTTGATGACCTGGTCGGAGCGGAAGCGGTAGGTGATGCGGCCTTTCTGCAGGTCGTAGGGGGTCATTTCGACCCGGACCTTGTCGCCCGGCAGGATGTGCACGCGGTTGACCCGCATGCGTCCGGCGAGGTGGCAGAGAAGCTGGTGATCCTTGGCCTGGGGGCTGAGGATTTTGACTTGGAACGTCGCGTTCGGAAAGGTCTCTATGACCATGCCGATGAGCTCGATCACGTCTTTTGCCACAGAACCAGACGGGAGGGGAAAGGCTTGGCGTTTCGCTCCAAAAAGCCGCGGTATCCTATCTAGGCGCGAGCGCAACGACAAGCATATTTGCCGTTTTTGCCGTCCTAGTACACATTTAGACTTGCAAAAATCAAAAATTGTTACAATTTGATATTTAGGCAAGAATCTCACAGCCATTCTCGGTGATCAGGACCGTGTGCTCGCTGTGCGTGCTCAAAGAGCCGTCGACGGTGCTGATAGTCCAGCCGTCGCCGTCCTCGCGGATGGCGCTGCCGCCGGCGGAGACGATCGGTTCGATGGCGATGACGGCACCGTCGGGGATGACGGGTCCCGAACCCGGTTTGCCGAAGTTCGGCACGTCCGGGAACTGGTGGATGCTGGTGCCGAGGCCGTGGCCGGTGAGTGCGCGCACGATCGTGAAGCCGTCGCCTTCGACGGATTGCTGGATGACGGACGAGAGATCGCCGATGCGCAGGCCCGAGCGGGCCAGCTTGATCGCCGCCTTGAGCGCCTTCTCACCCGAAGCGATCAAACGGGCGGCTTCCGGATCGATCTGTCCGACGCCGACAGTATCGCAGGCGTCGGTGATCAGTCCTTTGAAGCGCACGCCGCCGTCGAGCGAAATGATGTCCCCTTCCTCCAGCACACGGTCGCCGGGGATGGCGTGCACGCACTGGTCATTCACCGACAGGCAGAACGTGGCCGGGTAGCCGTGGTAGCCCTGGAACGCCGGTTCGGCGCCGTGGCTTCGGATGAAGGCCTCGGCCAGACGGTCGAGCTCGCCGGTGCTGACGCCCGGGCGCACCTCGCCTTTCAGCATTGTGATGCAGTCGCGCAAAATCCGGCCGCCCTGGCGCAGGGCGGAGAGCTCCTCGGGGGTGAATTGCTGGAAGCGGCTCACGCGACCAGTGTAGCGTCGCTCACCACCGCGGCCAGTCTTCCGAAGACTTCATCGGTCGTGCCCAGTCCGTTGACCACCGTCATGTTGCCGGCGTCGCGGTAGGCGTCGACCACGCGCATGGTCTTCTCCATGAAGATGCCGATGCGGCGCTCGATGTATTCGATGTGCATGTCGTCCAGGCGGCCCTCGGCCTGGGCGCGCTTCTGCAGGCGCTCAATCGCCGTCTCCTTGGCGAGCGACATCTGCACGCAGCGGAACTCGCGGCCGCACTCGCGCATGATGCGGTCGAACTCCTTCATCTGGTCCAGGTCGCGCGGGATGCCGTCGAACAGGATTTTCTGGTGAGCCGGCGTGGCGTGCACGATCGACTCCACGACGTTGATGATGATGTTGAAGGGGACGAGGTTGCCCTTGTCGATGTAGCTGGCCACCTCCTGGCCGAGCGGGGTGTTGCCGGCGGCCATGTCGCGCAGGGCGCTCCCGGCTTCGAAAATTTTGTAATCGAACTCCGCCGCGAGCCGCTTGGCTTGCGTGCCTTTCCCGGAGCCTTGGATACCGAAGAGAACGAGGTCCATTTGGGGCCGGCATAGGATGCCAGGCGCGCGATTTTGCACAAGGTGAAGTTCGCTCATCCTCCCAGGGACACAAAAAAGCGGCCTCGGCGGCCGCTTTTCCTAGAGATGAAGTGGGAGCTCTTAGATGAGCTTGTCGTAGTCGTGGGCCAGCATCTGCGCGTTCACCTGGCGGATGAGGTCCATGACCACACCGACGATGATGATCAGACCGGAACCGGAGATGAGCAGGTCGGCGGTCGTGAGCGTGGTGTAGGTCGTGAAGAGCAGCGGCACGATGGCGATGATGCCCAGGAAGATGCCGCCCCAGACGTTGAGGAGCATCGACGTGCGCTGCAGTACGGCTGCGGTGCCCGCGCCCGGGCGGACGCCGGGGATGAAGCCGCCGCGCTTCTGGATCTGCTCGGCCACGTCCGTCGGGCGGAAGGTGACCGACACGTAGAAGAACGTGAAGAGCACCGTCAGCAGGAAGTAGAAGATGAGGTACCAGATGCTGGGGGCCTGCGGGTTCAGGTACGTGTTGATGAAACTCACCACGCCCTGGAAGCGATCCGAGGTCTGCATGAACTGGGCCAGGATCATCGGGAACGTGAGCAGCGAGATTGAGAAGATGATCGGGATCATGCCGGCCTGGTTCAGGCGGATCGGCAGGCCTCCCTGCACACCGCGGCCGGCGCCCTGGTTGGCGTAGGTGATCGGGATCAGGCGGTGCGCATCCGTAAAGAGGACGATGAAGACGAGCATCGCCAGCGATACGAGCAAGAAGATGTAGAATACGCCCAGCGTCTCGGGGTCACCCAAGAACAGGGCGGCGATGCGGCCGGGGACGTCGGTGATGATGCCCACGAAGATGATGAGCGAGCTGCCGTTACCGATGCCCTTCTCGTTGATAAGCTCGCCGAGCCACATCAAGAAGATGGAGCCGGCCGAGACGAAGAGCATGGGCAGGAGCACGGCCGGGAAGCTCAGTCCATCGGGACCCAGCAGGCTGACGCCCGACTGGCCGAGGAGGAGCAGAAAGCCGTAGCTCTGGATGAGGGCGAGGGGGACCGTGAGCCAACGCGTGTACCGGTTGAGCTGCTGCTGGCCGGACTGGCCTTCCTTCTGCATCGCTTCCAACTTGGGGAAGATGACGGCGCAGAGCTGGATGATGATGGAGGCGTTGATGTACGGCGCCAGACCGAGCATCAGGATGGAGAAGTTGTCGATCGAACCACCGGTCAGGGCCGAGAAGACGCCAAGGGCGCCGCCCGTACCGCCGCGGGAATCGAGGAAGAACTTTAGCTGCTCAGGATCGACGCCCGGCACCGTGATGTGGGCGAGCAGGCGGAAGAGGGCGAGCAGGCTGACCGTGAAGATGATGCGCTTGCGCAGATCTTCCGAACGCCAGAGCTGGCGGAGGAACGTGAGCATTGATTTAGGCGGGGACGACAGTGACCGAGCCGCCAGCGGCCTCGATGGCCTTCTTGGCGGTCTTGGAAGCGGCCTGGATGGAGAGCTTGAAGGACTTCTTCACGTCGCCCTGTCCGAGGAGCTTCACGGGGAGGTTCTTGGTCAGGAGCTTGGCAGCCTTGAGCGCCTTGCGGTCGTAGGCACCAGCCGGGAGCATCTTCTCGAGCGTCTCAAGGTTGAGCACTTCGTACTTCACCTGGCGCGGAGGCGTGAAACCGCCGAGCTTGGGCTGGCGGCGGAGGAGCGGGGTCTGGCCACCTTCGAAGCCGAACTTGCGGCCCTTACCGGTGCGGGACTGCTGTCCCTTGGTACCACGACCGGCGGTCGTGCCCTGGCCGGCGCTAGCGCCGCGGGCGACGCGCTTCTTCTTCTGGCGGGAGCCGTGGGCGGGGCGGAGGTTATGGAGCATAAGGAAGAGGGTGGAGGTCGGATTCTGCCAGAGGCGGCGGTCGAATCCAAACCCCCAAAGGCCGATGTACCTTAGCATTTTCTTCTCCCGACGCAACTCCAACCTGACATTCTTGGACCCCTGAATCTTGTCCCCGAGAGCGAAAAATGATACGATGGAGAGTCAACAAAACACACACCCACACCCAAACACCCATGACGATCGAAACCTCTATCGCCCGCGCGATCCAGCGCGACCTCGACATCGTCGAGGCCCTGCCCGAGATCCACGACATCCCCGTGGAGCAGGTGGAGACCTTCGTCGAGGGCTACGTGCTGCAGATGCACGAGCGCCTGAGCGCCATCATCAACCAGCAGGGCAAGAACTACCTTAAATCGCACGATGCGGCCGGTCTCTGCGCCACCTGCCTGGACGGCGGCGTCTCGCTCCCGCCCCGCATGATGCTCAAGATGTGCCAGACGATCATTGAGCTCTCCGAGCTCCAGGCCAAGTTCATCCTCGATACCGATGACGGCAAGACCCTCTATTACTTCAAGATGACGGTCGACATCGCCTGAGCCGTTCTCTCCTCCGCCTTACCCCGAGGGTCGCCGGCTGGCGGCCCTTTTGATTTGCCAGCCCGCGAGGAGGGGCGTACACGTAACCCATGGAGCCCCACATCAACCGCCGCGTCGCCCTCGCCGAGCTGCACTGTCACCTCGGCCAGTCCGTCGAACCCCACGTCCTCTGGGCCATCGCCCACGAGCAGGGCATTAAGCTGCCCACCAAGGATTACTGGGAGTTCGTGGACCTTGTCACTCTCAACTACCCCGAAACGACCTGGGAGCATTACCACCGCCTCTTCCACCTCTCTGAGCTGGTACAAAGCTCGCCGGCGGCCATGGAGCGCGCCGCCTACGAGGCCATTACCGGCGCCTACCGCGTGAGCAACGTCACGTTGCTGGAGCCCGGCTTTAACCCGCTCAACCGCAACCGCGACGGCGAGCGCGACCTGGACTACATCATCTTGGCCGCGTTGCGCGGCATGGAGCGCGCGCTGCTGGAATTTCCCCAGGTGCGCGCCGGCCTGCATCTGATGCTCGACCGGCGCTTCTCGTACGAGAAGAACGCCATCATCGTGAAGAAAGCGATTAAGTACCGCAGCCGCGGCATCGTCGGCATCGACATCGTGGGCCCCAAGGGCGATGCACCGTTCAAGTACGAGGACTACACCAAGCTCTACGCCCAGGCGATCGCCGCCGGCCTGAAGACCACCTGCCATACCGGCGAGGACGGCACGGCTGAAGAGATGGCGCACGTCGTCTCGGTCCTGCCGCTGTCGCGCATCAACCACGGCTTCCGTTGCTACGACGACCCGGCGCTCATGGAGGAAGTGCGGAAGAAGGACATCACCCTCTGCCTCTGCCCCACGAGCAACTTGAGCGTGAAGTTCATCCGCGACATGGCGCACATGAAGGAGATTGTCCGCTCGCTCTGGGACCACGGCGTGAAGTTCTGCTTCAACACCGACAATCCCGCGATGCTGCGCACCACGCTGCCGCGCGAGATCGGCCTCATCCGCGAGGCGGGAATTCTTTCGGAAGAGGAGATTAGTCAGACGTTGCGGTGGGCAGAAGCAGCGACTTTTGTCCCGACAGAGGCGGGGAAGAATTTGTATTTATAAGATTGCCTGAAGCGTCTGCCAACCAACGGGTATCCACTTTCTTTGGCGCAAAGAAAGTGGAGAAAGAAACAGGCCGCTGTCGTGGCGTTGCCTACGCGGAATGGCTTGGTCCGCGGGCGGCGCAAACTCGGCCGCGCCTCTCTTGAGTCGCGCGGCCTCAAACAGTGCGCCGCCATTACTCGCGGACACATCGCCAACCGCGTGACGGCACCGCCACTGGGCGGCCAACCCTGTACAGCGTGATCGTGGAGGGGTGTCGCGCCGCGGGGGGAGGAGATCGGCCCCGCCTCGATTGGTGCCGCCTCTCTGGAGCGCTAGAAAACGAGGCGGCACCAATCGACCGACGCAGCCGGCCGGGCCTAATGGCCGGCAAGGAGACACGGGGCCGAGGCGGAGGAGCTTCGGCGCGACGCGCTTTTTGGGTACTTTTTGTCGCGCACAAAAAGTACCAATCGTTCACTAGGCAGATGCCTGACTAATAAACTCCCTTTATACTTCTGCCCATGACGAACCAGGAGATCGCCGCGGCCTTCAACCAGATTGGCGAGCTGTTGGAACTGACCGGCGCCAACGTCTTCCGCGTGCGCGCCTATGCCCGCGCCTCGCAGATGATCGAGTCGCTGCCCGACAGCCTGGCGACGATCGCCCGCGAAGGCGGCGCCAAGGCGCTCAAAGAATTGCCTGGTATCGGCGAGGACTTGGCCGCCAAGATCGTGGAGATGACGGAAACGGGCGGACTGACGTACTTTGATGAGTTGAAGGAGCAGGTCCCCGCCGGCCTGATCGAGCTCCTCAAGTTCGAAGGACTCGGCCCCAAGAAGGTGCTCAAGCTCTGGCAGGACTTCGAAGTGACGGACACCGCCGGTCTCGAGAAGTTCCTCGCTTCCGGCAAGCTGGAAGAGGAGAAGGGCTGGGGTCCCAAGTCGGTCGAGAATTTGAAGAGGTCCATACTCGAGCGCACCAACCTGGCCGCGCGCATCCCACTCTTCCAGGCCCTGCCCTTGGCCGAGTCGGTGGCCGGATCGCTGCGCCAGAGCGGCCTCTGCGAGCGCGTGGAGATCGCCGGCAGCGCCCGCCGCCGCAAGGAGACCGTGGGCGACCTCGACTTTCTGGCCACTGGAAAAGACGTGGAGAAGATCATGGACCTGTTCTGCGGCCTGCCCCAGGTGGAACGCGTGATGCAGCGCGGCGATACCAAAGCCAGCGTGCGCCTGGCGCTGGGGCTCCAGGCCGACCTGCGCGTGGTCGATGACGCCGTCTTCGGCGCCGCCCTCCACTACTTCACCGGCAGCAAAGAGCACAACGTGGCGCTGCGCACCCTCGCCCAGAAGAAGGGCGTGACGATCAACGAGTACGGCGTCCACAAGGGCACGGCCGACAAGAAGGGGAAGCTCCTCGCCTCACGCACCGAGGCCGACGTCTACGCGGTGCTCAAGATGGACGAGGTGCCGCCGGAGCTCCGCGAGAACCGCGGCGAGGTGGAGCTGGCTCTGGCGCACGATCTGCCCCGCCTCATTGAAGAGAGCGATCTTAAAGGAGATTTGCACACGCACTCCGACGTCAGCGACGGCGCGCTTCCTTTGGAGGAGATGGCCGCCGCCGCCCGCGACCGCGGCTACGAGTACTACGCCATCACCGACCACGCCTCGGCCATGGGCATGGTCCGCGGCATCAAGGCTGACACTGTCGCCGACTTTGTGGCCCGCGTGCGCGCCGCCGAGAAGAAGGTGAAGGGCATCCGCCTGCTGGCCGGCGCCGAAGTCGACATCTTGGAGGATGGCCGCCTCTACCTGCCCGATGACGCGCTCGCGCTGCTGGACTGGGTCGTGGCCTCGCCGCACCAGCACCTGCGCCAAGAGCCGGCCGCCGCCACGGCGCGCCTGGTGAAGGCTGTCTCGCACCCGCTCGTCGACATGATCGGTCATCCGAGCGGCCGCGTGCTCGGCAAGCGCGGGGGACTGGAGCCCGACTGGACGCAGATCTTCGCGGCCGCCGCCAAGCACGGCACGGCCATGGAGCTCAACTGCTCGCCCGACCGCGTCGATCTCTCCGATGCTCTCGCCTACCAGGCCAAGCGCGCCGGCGTCGGCATCCTCCTTGATAGCGATGCCCACTCGCCCGACGGCTTCGACCGTCGCTACGGCATTTTCCAAGCGCGCCGCGCCTGGCTTACGCCGGCCGATGTGCTCAACGCACTGCCGTGGGAGAAGTTCGAGAAGCAGGTGCTGCGCACCAAGAAGAAGGCCTGAGCGGGGAGTGCGAATATAGTCAGGTTTATTTGACGTTGCCTTAGAGAGGAAAAAATTGTCGAGTAGGGTTGACACCAGGATCGCCGGACGTAGAGTACGCCTCCCCTCCGGGGGAACCGATCCTTCGACCGACGTACCTATAGATCCTCTTTTCGGAGGAGAGCGTCCTCCTGTCTCCCCGGTTTTGGCCGGGAGGGAGGGGCGGGAGGAAGTGTTTTCCGAGGAAAGGGGGTTCATGGGTACCAAGGTCGAATTTCGGTTGGCCGCGCGGCGCTTGCTCGCGCCTGTCCGTCCGCCTACACTCCCCGCACCAATCTCTCTCTATGGGTCAAGGAACTCGCGCCACCGAAATCAAGCAGCGCCGCCACCGCCGCGCCAAGCTCAAGGCTCTTCGCTCCAAGTACGCCGAGGCAAAGTCCGCCGGCGATAAGGAGAAGATCCTCGCCAAGGCCTCGCGCATCACGCCGTGGCTGAGCAACGATCAGTTCAAGTCGCTCGCCAAGGAGGCCAAGTAAGCCTTACGGCTGGCCATTGTCGCAGCATGTCTCGCAGAGCGATCCGCACGTTTCGCAGTGCTTCTTGAGCCGTCGCTCGATGAGGCGCCCGCCGCAGACGAGGCAGTTTTCCGTAACCAGGCAGGAAGCGGGGGTGTCTTCGATGCGCCGATGGTAGCAGCGGCGTATGCTCGCGCCATGGACAGCCTCGTGATGGACACGCCCGTCGGCCGCATTCGCCTGCTGGCGGAAGGCGAGCGCCTCGCCGCCATCGAGCGGACGTCGGCCAAGGCTGGCGCCCTGGGCGCGACCTCGCCCGTGCTGCGCGCGGCCCGCGACCAGCTTCGCGAGTATTTCGACGGCCAGCGCACCTCCTTCGACCTCCCGCTTGCGCCGGCCGCCACGCCCTTCCAGCAGAAAGTCCGCCGCGCGCTCATGAAGATCCCCTTCGGCAAGACGGCGACCTACGCCCAGATCGCCAAGGCAGTGGGCACCAAGAGCCCGCGCGCCGTCGGCCAGGCCGTGGGCGCCAACCCTCTGCTGGTGATCGTACCGTGCCACCGTATTGTCGCCTCGACCGGGCTCGGAGGTTTCGCCTGGGGTTTGCCGGCAAAGAAGCGGCTCCTCGGCCACGAGGCCTGAGTCTTGTGCTGGCTGTATGTTGCTTAGTACAATCCAGGCGCTACGCAGCTCACACTCTGCGTAGGCCTCTTTGTTCCCCACCCTGACCTCGTTGGTCAGGGTGGTTTTTTGCTTGTCTCATTGGCTACTTCAGGCTGGCAAGAGGACCGCACATCGGGTACTCTGGCGCGGCTTCGAGGCCTACTCGGGCGTTCTTCAACAACCTTATGAACCTGCGCAACATCGCTATCATCGCCCACGTCGACCACGGCAAGACGACGCTCGTCGACGCGCTGCTTAAGCAGGGCGGCGCCTTTGAGGCCCACGAGCAGGGCAAGATGGGTGAGCTGATCATGGACAGCAACGACCAGGAGAAGGAGCGCGGCATCACCATCTACGCCAAAAACTGCGCCATCAAGTACAAGGACTGCCGCATTAACATCGTCGACACGCCCGGCCACGCCGACTTCGGCTCCGAGGTGGAGCGCATCCTGCGCACGGTCGACTGCGTTCTACTGCTTGTAGACGCCCAGGAAGGCCCCATGCCGCAGACCAAGTTCGTGCTGAAGAAGTCGCTCCAGCTCGGCCTCAAGCCGATCGTCGTCATCAACAAGATCGACAAGCCGGCCGCCCGCCCCATGCAGGTGATCGACATGGTCTTCGATCTCTTCGTGACGCTCGGCGCCAACGATGAGCAGGTCGACTTCCCTTATGTCTTCGCTATCGCCCGCGACGGCCTCGCCAAGCGCAAGCTGGAGGACACCTCGACTGACCTTACCCCGCTCTTCGACCTCATCCTCGAGCATGTGCCCGAGGCCAAGCAGAACGTGGACGTGCCGTTCCGCATGCAGCCCAGCTCGCTCGGTTTCGACAGCTACGTCGGACGCCTCGGCATCGGCCGCGTGGTCGAAGGTGTGGCCCACATCGGCGACACCGTCTTTGTGAAGCAGCCCACCGGCGAGACCCGCCGCAGCAAGATCACCAAGATCTACGAGTACCAGGGCCTCAATCGCGTTGAGGTGCCCGAGGCTCGTGCTGGCAACATCGTCACCATCGCCGGTATCGCCGACATCTACGTGGGCGAGACCATCACCACGTCGGAAGCCGCCGAGCCGCTCCCGGCCATCAACATCGATCCGCCGACCGTCAGCGTCACGTTCATGGTCAACGACTCGCCGTTTGCCGGCAAGGAGGGCAAGCTCGTCACCACTCGCCACATCAAGGGCCGCCTCGAGAAAGAGAAGGAGACGAACGTCGGTCTGAAGGTTGAGGAGATCCCCAACTCCGATAGCTACAAGGTCTCCGGCCGCGGCGAGCTCCACCTCTCCGTGCTCATCGAGACGATGCGCCGCGAGGGCTTCGAGCTGCAGGTGTCGCGCCCCGAGGTGATCATGCGCGACGGCCCCTCCGGCAAGGAGGAGCCCATCGAGCAGGTGATCATCGACGTGCCCGAGACGAGCAGCGGCACCATCATCAACATGCTGGCCCAGCGCAAGGGTGAGATGGTCGACATGCGCACGCAGGACGGCCAGTCCCGCCTCGAGTTCAAGGTGCCGACGCGCGGCCTGCTCGGCTTCCGCGGTGAGTTCATCATCGAGACCCGCGGCGAGGGCATCCTGACCCACGCCTTTATTGGCTACGAGCCTTACAAGGGCGATCTGCCGGGCCGCATGCGCGGTTCCATGATCTCGATGATCGCCGGCGAGGCCACGGCCTACGACCTCTGGAAGATCCAGGAGCGCGGTTTCCTGTTCATCGGCCCCCAGACCATGATCTACGAAGGCATGATCATCGGTGAGAGCGCCAAGGACCAGGATCTTGCGGTCAACGTGACGCGCGGCAAGAAGCTGACCAACACCCGCTCTTCCGGCGCCGACGAGGCCATCACGCTCGTGCCCATCAAGCCGATGACGCTCGAGCAGGCGCTTGAGTACATCGACGACGATGAGCTCGTGGAAGTGACGCCCGTGAACATCCGCCTGCGCAAGAAGCTTCTGACGGAAGGCGAGCGCAAGCGCGGCAAGGCCAACTAAATCTTCAATCAAAGAAAAAGAGGGCTTCGGCCCTCTTTTTTTATTGTCTTAGGTTTGCGCCAACTAACGGTTGGCACTTCTTTGTGCGCGACAAAGAAGTGCCCAAGAAAGCGCGTCGCGCCAACGCTCCTCCACCTCGGCCCCGTGCCTCCTCGCGGGCCATTAGGCCCGGCCCGCTTCGTCGGTCGAAGGACGCCGCCTCGTTTTCTAGCACTCCAGAGAGGCGGCGTCCTTCGAGGCGGGGCCTGCCC
>JAGOUB010000109.1 GCA_018061525.1 Candidatus Peribacteraceae bacterium | reverse complement strand
GTATGGTTCAACGTTCTCTCGCTCTACGGAATGTGGCGCGCCGATGACCTGCTGCCGAAGCATCTCCTGCCGTGGTGGTGGTTGGTGACGCCGCTTTTGCTCGCGCTTTCGGCCTGGGGAGCGGCCGTGCTCGTCCGGCGCCGCGACGCTTTGGGCACCGTCACGGCCATCGCGTTCTTTCCCGTGCTCGTTCTTGCCGTCGGCTACGCCAGCCCTTGGACGCGCCTGCTCGTGGAGCGTCTGGCGGCGCACCTGCCGCTGGCGGCGGGTTTCCGTGACACCGCCAAGCTCGTGGGGCTCATTGCCTTTGCATACGCGTTCTTCCTGCCGGTCGCCTTGTCCGGCCTCCGCTCTCCTGTCGGCCGGCGGGCGGGAGTCGCGTTCACCGTGCTGCTCCCGTTCCTCATCGCCGGTCCGTTGCTCTGGGGCGCTTCCGGCCAACTGCGGACCGCCGCGTATCCTGCCAGTTGGGAAGCAGCCGAGACGCTGCTGGCGGCTGAGCCGGAGAGCCGAGCCCTGTTCCTACCGTGGAAGCCGTACCTCCGCCTAAACTTCGCCGGCGACGCGCTTGTGGTAAATCCGGCGCCGGTCTATTTCTCGGTCCCCGTCGTGGCGGCTGCGGCCACGGGCAATCCGCGTCTCGTGCGGACCGAGGCGGAACCGTGGGGCGCTTCCGTTGCCGATTTGCTGCTCGGTTCCGAGACGGCGAGCCGAACGGCCGTTTTCTGGCGTGAACAAGGCATTACGCACGTGCTCCTGGCCAAGACCGACGACTGGGAAGCGAGCGCCTCGGCGTTGGCCGGACTCAGGCTGACGGTCCAGCTGGAGACGTCCGACATGATTGTCTACGCCCTCCGCTAAGCCGAATCACTTCAGCTTCTGAATGGCCAGCAGCACGATCTTCGTCACCTCGGCGCGCGTGACGTACTCATTGGGACGTACCAGGCCCGTCAGCTTGCCGTCGGCGTCCAGGTCGCCAGTGAGGATACCGAGACGGTAGGCCGTCTGGATGGCTGCGGCGTAGCGCGAATCTTCGGGAAGGTCGGTGAAGGGATTGTCGCCACTCTCGATCGGCACGTCGAAGGCTTCCAGTACGGTCTGGATGATCTGGGCGCGGGTGGCGGGGCGCTGCACGTTCAAAGCCGGACCGGTGACGGACATGCCCAGGTCCTCGGCAGCGCGAGCGTAGGGCGCCGACCAGTCATCCTGAGCCGAGATGTTGGCCGGCCGGCGGTTTACCGTCTTTTTTTCGGCGCTCAGCAGCGAGATCTTGTAGAGCTCGGCGATGCTCATGGAGCTGCCCGGTTTGAAGTAGCCCGTGAGGGCGCCGCTCTGTTCCTTGTAGCCGCTAATGATACCGGCGCACTCAAGCGGTGAGATGTACGAGGCGTACCAAGCTGACGCGGGCACGTCGAGGAAGAGCGTGCCGCACGGCGAGGTAGGCGCGGGCGCGGAACCGGCGGACGGGTGCTGCGCTACCGGGACCTGTGGCGGCGGGCGGCGGCCTCCGCCACCACCCCCTCCTCCTCCACCACCTCCAGAAGTGGGCGGGACAAGTTCGACGGACAGCGCGACGAAGTCCGAGCCGGTGTCTGTGCCCGTAATGCGCAGGACCGCCCGCCCAGCTTGAAGAGAGGCGAAGTTGTCGCCGGAGAAGACCGTGGACGGAGTGATGACAACGGTCACTGGGCCGCTGCCGGCCTGGACCGTCAGTGAGTCGGCGGTCTTTGAGATAACAGTGGAGTCCGTGATCAACACCGTATCGCCGGTCGTGCCGTAGCCGACGGTGCGGACCAGGATGGTCTGGGCCTCATTCGTCCCATTATTGCTGCTGGCCGTTAGGCGAACGTGGTCGCCGATGTTCGCCGGGCCGTTGTCGACCACCGTGTCGCCGGTGATGGCGGCGGTGACCGTGTCGCCGTTGGATAGTTCGATGGTGATCGAACTGACCGAGAGGCTCGTTACCACGCCGTCGGCGCTCACGCTGACGAGTGACGCCAAGAACTGCGCCGCCAGCTTCGGCGATAGGACGGTGACGGTTCCTCCGAAAAGCACCAGCGAGACGACCGCGGTGGTGAAGAGTTTCCGTCCGAGCATCGAGCGTCATTCTAACTGTCGTGCCAAGTCGTTACCCATGGAACAAGGCTCCGTTTTGTCGTGTAAGCATAGTCTCTCCCCGAGTGGGCATCTTCAGTTTCTCCAGACTTTTCACATCTTTATGGTGAAAAGGAGTAGGATACGGCCTATCCCTTCCACCCTGCATCCATGACTCTCCTCTACGTCCTCATCGGTCTCGTCGTCATCGTCGGCCTCTGGCTGGTGATGGCCTACAACGGCCTCGTCACCGTCCGCAACCGCATGCACGAGGCGCTCTCGGATATCGGCGTGCAGCAGAAGCGCCGCTGGGACCTCATCCCCAACCTTATCGAGACCGTGAAGGGCTATGCCGCTCATGAGAAGGGCGTGTTCGAGAAGGTCACCGAGGCCCGCACGCAGGCCATCGCCGCCGGCCAGTCCGGCAGCCTCGCCGCTTCGCAGGGCGCCGAGAACGTCCTCTCCGGCGCGCTCAAGTCCGTCTTCGCCGTCGCCGAGGCGTATCCCGATTTGAAGGCCAACCAGAACTTCCTCCAGCTGCAGCAGCAGCTCGTGGACGCCGAGGACAAGATCCAGGCCGCCCGCCGCTTCTACAACCAGATGGTCCAGGAGCTCAACACCAAGGTGGAGCAGTTCCCGACCAACCTCATTGCCCAGAACTTCGGCTTCACGAAGGCCGAGTTCTTCCAGGTGGAAGCCGGTGAGACGGCCGTGCCGAAGGTCTCGTTCTGAGCCCGGCACTCCCCTTCCCTGCCATGGCTGAGCCCCAGTTCTCACAGACGTTCTACGACGCCAAGAGCAAGAACCGCTGGCGGACCGCCGCGCTGTTCGCGCTCTTCCCGGCGATGCTGCTTTGCATCCTGTATTTGGGCAGCTTCATTGCCGCGGCCTACGGCGTGGCCGGCGAGGGCGATGCGGTCACGCAGTCGGTCGATCTCTTCTTCCGCTTCAGTCCCTGGGTGATCGCCGGTTCGACGCTCTGGATGATTGCCATGATCTTTGGCGGCAAGAACATGATCCTGTCGCTCTCGCAGGCCAAGCCGATCGAGAAGGCCCAAGCGCCCGAGCTCTATCGCTTGGTCGAGAATCTGGCCATCCGCACAGGCATCAAGACGCCGCAGGTCTACATCATGGAGGACGAGAGTCTCAACGCCTTTGCCACGGGCTTCTCGCCCAACAAGGCGGCCGTCACCGTCACGCGCGGCCTACTCAACAAGCTGACGCCGGCGGAGTTGGAGGGCGTGCTGGCC
>JAGOUB010000017.1 GCA_018061525.1 Candidatus Peribacteraceae bacterium | reverse complement strand
CTCGCTCCCGGCTTGGGAGCGACGCATTCTTTCCCCTCATTTCCATGTTTGACCCGATGTCGGAGTTGACCGGCGGCCAGCCCGAGCAGAGCCACGGCGGCGGCCACTCTTCCCAGCACCACGGCGGCGGACGCGATAGCGGTCGTCGCGGAGGCGGCGGTGATTTCGCCCAGGACCTCCAGTCCGTCACGATCCACGCTCGCCAGCGCACGTTCTACATCGACCTGAAGCAGTCCGGCAACGGCAAGTTCTTCAAGGTCTCCGAGAAGTCGCGCGGCGGCCAGAAGACGACCATCATGTTCGACTCGGAGGATCTCGATAAGTTCATCGAGGCCTTCCAGCAGATGAAGTCGTTCCTCTGAACGATCCACGTCCGCAGAAAAAACGGGGGCTTCGGCTCCCGTTTTTTGTTGTCGGCGCTAAAGTGAAGGGCGCTATGACGAACCATCAGCTCATCCAAGATTTTGCCGCGCACGTCCGCGCCCGCCTGGAAGGCGAAGGTTCGGGCCACGACTGGTGGCACATCGAGCGCGTCTGGCGGATGGGCAAGCGCCTGGCCGCGGCCGAGGGTGCCGACACGCTGGTGGTGGAGTTGGCTTGCCTGGGCCACGACCTGGCCGACTGGAAGTTCTCCGGCGACGAGAAGGCCTCTGGCCGCGAGACGCGCGCCTTCCTGCAGCAGCACGGCGTGCCCGAGGAGACCCTCGCGGCGGTGGCGGCCATCATGGATTCCATCTCGTACAAGGGCGCCGGTGTGCCGGATAAAGAGACGACGCTGGAGGCGAAGGTGGTGCAAGACGCCGACCGACTCGACGCCATCGGTGCCATGGGCATCGCCCGTGCCTTCGCCTACGGCGGCCACGCGCATCGCATCCTGCACGACCCCGCCGAGAAGCCGGTGCTGCATGCCAGCAAGGAGGCCTACATGTCGGCCAAGGGCACGACCGTGAACCACTTCTACGAGAAGCTCCTGCTGCTCAAGGACCGCATGAACACGGTGACGGCGAAGGGCATCGCGGCTGGTCGCCACGCGTATATGGAAGGGTTCCTAGAGGAGTTCTTCCTTGAATGGGAAGGCGAACGGTAATTGGTATCCACTTTCTTTGGCGCAAAGAAAGTAGAGAAAGAAACAGGCCGCTGACGTTGTGTTGCCTGCGCGAAATGGCTCGGTCCGCGGGCGGCGCAAACTCGGCCGCGCCTCTCTTAAAGTCGCGCGGCCTCGGACCTGCGCCGCCACTATTCGCGGACAGCTTCGCCAATCGCGCGACGGCACCACAACGAGGCGGCCACCCTGTGGAGGGATGGCCGGCGCGAGCTCTTCGCCGGCAAAGACGCCACCGTGCGCCGGGGGCGATATGCCATGTGGGAAGGGGTAGTGGATTAGTTCGCCGGAACCACTTCGCCGTTCACGCTGGGATTCGCTTTGATGGCGCGGAGGATAATCAGCGCCGCTTCGCCGCGGGTAATGGCGCGGTCGGGGCCGAAGGTGCCGTCGGCGTAGCCTTGGACGATGCCCAAGGCGGCGCCCAGGCGGACGACCGGCTCGAACCAGCTGTCGGCCGGCACGTCGCTGAAGGCTAGCGCGCCCGTCCCGCTTAGTTGTAGGTTCGACAAGCGCGAGGCCGAGAGGAGCATCTTCAACGCTTCCGAGCGGGCGATGGGCATGTCCGGATGGAAGGTGTTGTCCTCCGCGTAGCCGCTGACGATGCCGTGGAAGACGCCGGTCTTCACCAGGCGCTGGCGCAGGATCTCGTCGACCGAGGCCGAAGCGGCAAGCGGTTCGGCCATGTCGGTGAAGGGCAGGCCCTCGCCGACGGTCGCTTCCTGCAGGTCGATGCACGAGCTGAGCAGTGCCATCTTCAAGAATTCCAGGCGCGTGACGGGACGGTCGGGCAGGTACACGCGCAGGGCGCCACTCTGGTAACCGCCCACGATCGCCAGGCGCGCGGCGCCGGTGCGCACGCCGGACAGACGCAGCACGCCCGCTTGGGCGAAGTGGCCGGCGACGTCGGCGAAGGCGGTCATGTCGACGTCGGCGTACGACAGGCAGAGGCTCTCGTCAGGATCGGAACCGGCCTGCACTTCGTCGCCGTCGGGGATGCCGTCGCGGTCGGTGTCGGCGGCGCGCGGATCGGTATCGGCCACGAACTCCTCGCGGTTGTTCACGCCGTCGCTGTCGGCGTCGAGGAGGGCGTCCACGGCGGCGGTCGGCGAAAAGCCGTGCGCCGTCTCCCACTCGTCGGCGATGCCGTCCTTGTCGGCGTCAGTCTTGAAGGCCTTCTCCAGCGGAAAGGGGTCGGTGTTATCGCCCACGCCGTCGCCATCTGTATCGGAGTTTCGCGGATCGGTGCCACGTACGGCTTCGAGACCATTAGGAAGGCCGTCACCGTCAGGGTCGCCGGAGAGGTCATCGGTGCCGTCGAGCGGATTGCGGCCGAAGCGCAGCTCGGAGCCGTCGCTTTCGCCGCCGTCGTCGGTATCGGCCTGCAGGGGGTCGGTCTCGCCCGCATCCACCTTGTTGTTCTCATTCTTATCCTCCTGCAGATTCGCCAGGCCGTCGCCGTCTAGGTCGCCCGTGTCCACGTCGATCGCCAAAGCCGGTGTCGCCAGCGGCAGCAGGAGGACGGCCAGAGAGAGGAGGGCGAAGCGGCGCATGTGCTCGGGCAGTATCCCACTCTGCGGCTGCGCCGCAATTGACTCAGCGCCGGCCTCGGGCCCAATCGGCGGCGGGCATCGGCTTCTTGCTGGCGGGTTGGACGGTGAGCAGATGCAGGACGGTGCCGTCGCGGCAGGGGAGCGGCACGGACTTGGGCTTCTCCTCCAGGCTGGCGGCGATCACCTTCAGGTCGGCGCCGTCCATGACGACGGTCAATCCGGGCCAGGGCGTGAAAGCGCGGAGCTTGCGAAAGAGGTGCTCGGCCGTCTCTGTCGCCGGGTCGCCGCGGCCGTCGGCGCGCGAGAGGATGCCGCAGGTCGTGATGCCGGCGGGGTCCTGCGGCGTCGCCGTCAGTGGTCCCTTGAGCGTCTCGGGCAGGAGCGCGGCACCCGCCTCGGCAAGCGTCGAGCGCAAAGTGAGCGCGTTGTCTTCAGGATGGATCTCCACCACGCGCGTGGCGAGCACTTCGCCGGCGTCGAGCGCCTTTGCCATCCGCTGCACGGCCACGCCGGTCTGGGTATCTCCGGAAAGGATGGCGTGTTCCACAGGGGAGGCGCCGCGCCAACGGGGCAACAGCGAGAAGTGAACGTTCACAGGCATGATGCGCGGCCAGTCGAGGACGGCCTGCGAGAGGATCTGGCCGTAGGCCACCACCACCAAAAAGTCGGGCTGGCCGAAGCGCGCCTGCAATTCGGGTAGGGCGGCGTTTAGCTTCTCGGGTTGGACGACGGGCAGGCCGAGCGCCTCGGCGGCGGCTTTGGTCTCGCTCGGGGTCAGCTGCTGCTTGCGGCCCGTGGCGCGGTCGGGCTGTGTGACCACGCCCAAGATCTTGAAAGCGGGGTCGGCGGCCAAGGCCTTAAGCATGGGGACAGCGACGCCGGGGGTGCCGCAGAAGACAATGGAAAGGGGAGAGGGCATTCGCTTCTATTATAGCCGACCTCTTTCCACTTTCTTTGGAGCAAAGACGATTGGTACTTTTGGCAGCGCGCCAAAAGTACCCAAAAGCGCTGGCGCGCCGAGCCCACCTCCATGGTTCTGCTTAATTGTGACGCCATCCCGAAGGAGGAAATATGACTTCGTGCCCCTTCACCCCCGGCACGGCGCGCACGCCCCTCCGTTCCAAAGACGCGACCATGCGCCGGAGGCGAATTTCTGATGACGCTGAAAGGTGATCATTGTGGAAAACTTCGGTCGGACTTTCCAACCGTCTACCCCGCGTTTTCCTTGACTGAGAGGCAAGCTCAAGGCGATTGAAGCGACTCTCAAGACGGACGTATCATTCTCCTCCTAACATGCTCATGACCGACACAACTGCGGCCCTGACGATGCTCCGCTCGGCGCCGCGCATCCTGTGCGCCTGCCACAAGAACCCCGACGGCGACGCGCTCGGCTCCCTGCTGGCGCTCGTCGGCCTGCTGCAGCGCGAGCTCCCCGGCGCGGCCGTGACGGCGCACTGCGTCGACCCCATCCCCGAGACGCTGCGCTTCCTGCCCGGCCACGCGATCGTGCACCGCGACCTCGACGCGCAGCCCGGCGACCTCGTGGTCTGGCTCGATGCCGCCGACCGCCAGCTGACCGGTTACCTCGACACGCACCCCGAGCTTTTTGACGGCACCGTCGCCACGCTCGTCCTCGATCACCACCATAAGAACCCGCGTTTCGGCACCGAGAACCTGGTGCTCAACGCCTCCTCCACCTGCGAGATTGTGGCGGCGCTGGCGCGCGATTGGGGTTGGTCGCTCACGCCCGACATCGCCACCTGCCTGCTCACCGGCGTCCTCACCGACACGGGTGGGCTCCTGCACAGCAACACCACGGCCGGCGTCTACCGCTTGGTCTCGGACCTTCTGCGCGCCGGCGCCCGCCAGCAGCAGATCGTCCAGGCCGTCTTCCGCACGGCCAAGCTCTCGACGCTCCGCCTCTGGGGCCGCGTGCTCGAGAAGATCTCCGTCACCGAGGACGGCGGCGCCATTTCGGCCGTGACGGAAGGCGACTTCCGCGCCACCGGCGCCGATCCCACCGAGCTCTCCGGCGCCATCGACTATGTGAACGCGGTGCCGGGCATGCGCTTCTCCATGGTCCTCTCCGAGCGCGGCGGCCAGGTGAAGGGCTCGCTCCGCACGCTGCGCGACGACGTGGATGTGAGCGCGATGGCGGCGCTGTATCCGGGCGGCGGCGGGCACAAGAAAGCCGCCGGCTTCTCCGTGGACGGCAAGTTGAAGCAGGAAGTGAACTGGAAGGTGGTGGAAGAGCAGGCCGCGTAAATCAAAAAAACCCCACGCTCGGCGAGCGTGGGGCGAAGGGGTCGGACAGGACGGATCACGGCTGCCAGCCGGCGAGCAGGCAGTCGTTCACGAGGGCCGTGATCTCACGGGTCTGTTTGGGGGGCATCGTCTGCAGCGGGACGGTGAGCGTGCGGAAGGCGTAAGTGTCGGCCTCGCCGACGATCACTTCGCAGGTGCCGCGGACGACCGTGCCGCTCTCCATGAGTGCCAGGGCGATGCCGGGCTGGTGCATGTAGATGAACCCGGCCGACTCGAGCCCGACGGTTGCCGTCCTGATCTGCGCGTACCAGGCGCCGTGGACGGTGGCCGGCTCTTCGGGGCGGTGACGGATGACCCAGCCGGCGAGGCAGAGGGCGCTGAGGACCGGCTTGAGGTCGGGCTTCATGTCCCAGATGCGGTTGAGCAGCTTGGCCCCGTCGGCGCTGAGCTTCAGCTCGCGGACGAGCGCGCCGTCCGGCACTTGGGCCGGGGGCTCGGTCAGCAAGCTGACCGTCGGCCGGTCATTCTCGACCGGCGTGATGAGGAAAACGGGTTTCATGCGGGATAGTCTCCTGTCCGATGGTGTGAATAGTCCTCCGCGCGATTGCAGAGGATGCATACAATAGAACATTTATTGTATACGTCAAATATGACCGGGCTCGGTTGTGCCTTGGTCATTCCTGTCCTTTTTACTGTTTCGGCTCTTCCGGTGCGGCCGGAGCCTCGGGGGCGGGGGTTTCAGTGGGAGCGGCTTCAGCAGGAGCCTCGGCTGGCGCGGCAGGAGCCACGGGGGCGGCAGGCGCGACGGGCTGGGCAGTCGGATCGGGGAGCGGCTCGGTGAGTCCTTCCACGTTTGGGCGCGGCTCGCGCGGGTCGGGCATGGTGCCGGCCACCACGACGGGTACTGCGGGCACGGCGGCGGTCTGGACGGCGATCTGCTCCAGTTCGGCCTTCTGTTCTTCGGGCACCGCGACCACCTGCAGTTTCTCGAGCTTGCCCTTGCGCGCCTTCTCGGCGGTGGCGGCGGCCTGCTGGGCCAGCACCTCCTCGGGCTTGGTCGTCACGAAGGCGGCCTCCTCGGGGCTGGCGATCACCTCCATGGCCACGTGCTTATAGCCGGCGAAGAGCACCCCCTGACCGACGTCGGAGTTGAGCAGCGCGTACTTCTCGCCGTCCGTCAGGTAGAAGAGCTTCTGCAGCGAGTCGATCGTGGCGGGCGACTGCTTGAGCAGGAACTGCATCGACGAGTTCGTGATGATCGGGCGGCCGTACTGCGACTCCACGAAGTCATCCACGTCCTGCGTGATGGTCGTGACGCCCAGGTAGTACTTGCGGGCGCGCTTCACGATGCCGAACAGGAAGCGGGCGGAATCCTCGTACTGCATCAGGTTCCAGGCTTCGTCGATCACGAGGATGCGCTTCTTCAGCTCGGCGCGGATGCGGTTCCAGAGGAAGTTCAGGACGATGTAGATCGCGATCGGGCGGAGCTGGTCCTCAAGGTCGCGGATCTGGAACACGACCAGCTGGTTGCCAAGCTCAACGTTGGTCGGCTGGTCGAAGAGGCCGGCAAACGAGCCCTTGGTGTACTTCTGGAGCGTCTGTCCCATCTGCTCGCCGCCCTCAGTAGTGGAAAGCACATCCACGAGCTGGCCGAGCGTTGGGGGCTCCAGCTCGCCGGGGTTCTCGGTCTGCAGCGTGATGCCCGAGAGGGCGTAGGTGTCGAGGATGGCCTTATCGAGGATGCCGTCTTCGGCCGGCGTGATGGCGCCGAGCATCAGCTTAAGCAGGCCGTGCAGGTTGATGACGGCGGCGCGCAGCACTTCGCCCTGGCCGGCGTCGTCGCCGCGGATGGCGGCCGGCAGGTCGAAGGGGTTGATGCGCTGCGAGCTCTGGATGGAGAGCGGCACGAACGAACCGCCGACGGCCTGGCAGAGGCCGGTGTACTCGTTTTCCGGATCGACCACGAGCACTTCGGTGCCGATCATGAGGTGGCGCAGGATTTCCAGCTTGGCCGTGAACGACTTACCGGCTCCGGAGGTGGCGAAGATGTTGGAGTTGGCGTTGGGGAGGTCGAAGCGGTCGAAGATAATGAGCGACGAGTTGTGGCGGTTCAGTCCGTAGAGGATGCCGTGGTCGTCCGTCAGGTCCGAGCTAGAGAAGGGGAAGCTCGTGGCCAGCGGCGACGAGTTCATGTTGCGGTTGATCTCGATCTCGTCCTGGCAGAGGGGGAGCGTGCTCGTCCAGGCGTGCTCCATCTGGAACATCGCCGGCTTGGTGAGGATGAGCTTGCCGCCAAGGATCGACTCGATGTCGGTCTGGACCTTCTTGAGGTGGTCCTCGTCGTCGGCGTAGATCGAGACGTACATCCCGAACTGGTAGAGCTTCTCGGCGCCGCGGGCGAGCAGATCGCGCAGCTCCTCCGCGTCTTGCAGGGCGGCCTCCAGCGTGGGGTCGCGGACGATGCCGCGCTGCTCGAGCATGCGGATGGACGAGCGCAGCTCGGCCACCTTCTTGCGGAGCATCTTCATGATCGCCTTATTGCTCGACGGGTAGATGAAGTGGCTGACGTCGATGGTGGCGTTCAGGTTCACCAGCTGGGCGAGCCAGTTGGGGTAGATGAACTGCGGCCAGTTGTAGGCATAGAGCGTGCGCACCAGCTGATCACCCAGCACGAGCTCCTTCTTGCGCACCTCCATGGCCGACGGGGCGATCACGTCGAGCATCTTCTGCAGGCCCTCCTCGTAGCTCTTGAGGATCTGCTTCTCATCGCTCGTCAGGCGTTCGTCCTCGCCGGCCTTCAGCACAGACTTGGCGTCGCGCTCGATGCCGAGCAGCTCGTCGAGCGCCCTGAGCACAGTGCTCGAGCGAGATTTGGAGTCGGCGGGAGCCGGGGCCGGGGGGATGGTGGGAGTGTCGGAAATCCTCTTATTGTAGCACAGAACAGCCCTTCTCTCAATCGCTCAGAAGTCCCGGAAGGGGCCGGCTTTACTGCTGCGCGAGCCGCTGCTGGCCTGGAGCACGCCCAGATTGCCCGTTTCGGGCAAATCGACCACTTTAAGGCCGGCAATCAGCACTTCACGGTTGGCTTCGATGGCCGTCTTGCGCGAGACCGCCACGCCGCCGATGGTGCCGAGCGCCTTTTGGGCATCCTTGTCGGCCTGGAGCTGGCGGTCGATCTCGTCCAGGCGGGACTGGGCGGCGTCGAGCTTGGTCTGGATCTCGCCGGCCAACTGGAAGTTGCTGCTCTGGCTGGCTTCCTTCTGGCTCTTACCCAGTGCGCTGATGTCGGCCTGCACGGTCTTGCGCTCGGCGGTTAGGCTGGTGATCTCGGCGGTGAGCGCGTCGTTAGTGCGGGCGCCTTTCTGGATGATGCCGCCCAGGTCGCGCACGTAGTCGTCGAGCGTCTTGGCGCGGTCGGTCGAGCGGTTGAGCATGTCGGACACGTCGAGGTTGGCGGCGGTCTGGAGCTCCTGCATCACGCTGTAGACCGTCGCGGCCGAGCCCGAGACAGGATCGTTGAGCTCGTCGATGCGCTGTTGCGCGCGGATGCCCATGAGTGCCGATTGCGCCAGGCTGAGGCTGCGGCTGTCCAAATAATCGGCGGCGAAGACGCCCATCATCGCGGCCGGCCGGCCGGACTGAGCAAGGAGCGAGTCGGTGCCGCTTAGTTCTGTCGCATGTCCCACGGCTTCCAGTACCGGCAACACGGCCTGCACCGCGCCGGTTCCCGAAATCGGCGCCGGCTTCGACGAACATGCTGCCAGAAGCAGCAGGGCCGGGACGAGGAAGGAGGAACGTCGCACGGTTCTCATGGTATCACATTTGATTCTTGCGGCATCTTGCACAGACCGACACTTCGTCACGACGATCGAACATCGCCTCCGGCGCATGGTGGCGTCTTTGGAACGGAGGGGCGCGCGCCGGCCGGGGGTGAAGGGGTACGAAGGATATTTCCTCCTTCGGGAGGGCGTCACGACTAAGCAGAACCATGGAGAGGGGCTCGGCGCGCCAGCGTTTTTGGGTACTTTTGGCGCGTTGCCAAAAGTACCGCTCGTCCTCTCCTTTCAAAACAGCATCGAGCTGGTACAGTACCGCTCGAACAACTGAGTATCATATTTGTTCAACCGATGTCTCTTTCTCTCTCTCAAGCAGCGGCCGACCACCTCGCTTCCGCTTACCAGGCGAAGGACATCGAGGTGTTGTGGCAGCCGCCGAGCGACGCGCAATTCGGCGACGTCTGCACGCCGGTAGCCCTCAAAATTGGCAAGCAGCTGCAGAAAAATCCCAAGGAGGTGGCCCAGTCGCTGGCCGAGGTGTTGGTCTCGCATCCCGATGTGGAGAAGGCCGAGGTGGCGGGTCCGGGCTACGTGAACGTGACGCTCACCGCGACGGCGCTGTTGGCCGGATTGGCCGACACGCTTGCCGCGCTCGAACCGAAGAAGGCCAAGTCGGGCGCCGCGCCCGTGATCGTGGAGTACTCGCAGCCGAACATCGCCAAGCCGCTCGGTATCCATCACATCATCGGCACGGTGGTGGGCCAGGCTGTCAGCAACTTCTACGAGCACGCCGGCGAGAAGGTCATCCGCTGGAACTACCTCGGCGACTGGGGCACACAGTTCGGCAAGTTGGCCGTGGCGTATGCCAAGTGGGGCACGAAGTCGCCCAAGGAGTGCACGCTCGACGAGATGCTCGAGCTGTACGTGAAATTCCACCAGGAGGCCGAGGCGCACCCGGAACTCGAGGACGAAGGACGCGCCGCCTTCCGTAAGCTGGAGGCCGGCGACAAGGAGATGCGTGTCTTCTGGGAGGAGGTCGTGGGCGTCACCAAGCGCTCGCTCACTGCCATCTACAAACGGCTGCACGTCGCTTTCGATGTGGACTACGGCGAGAGCTTCTACGAGGACAAGATGGCGCCCGTGATCGAGGAGGGAAAGAAGAAGGGCGTGCTCAAGGAAGGCGAAGGCGGCTCGCTCATCGTCGTCTTCCCCGAGGAGACGAAGATGCCGCCGTACCTGATTGTGAAGGGCGACGGCGCCACGCTCTACTCCACGCGCGATCTCACGCAGATGAAGTACCGCGCGGAGGAATACAAGCCGAAGGCGATCTACATCCTGACCGATATTGCTCAGAAGCTGCACTTTGAGCAGCTCGTCGCGACCTGCGCGCAGTTCGGCTGGAAGCTTCCTGATTTCGAGAACGTGCTCTTTGGCCGCATGCGCTTCGCCGACGGCAAGATGAGCACGCGCAAGGGCACCATCCTCAAACTGGAGCACGTGCTCGACGAGGCGGTCGACCGCGCGCGCGACGTCATCAAAGAGCGTGGCGAGGCGATTCAGACCGATGACCCCGAGGCCCTGGCCGAAATGATCGGCGTGGGTGCGCTCGTCTTCGGCATCTTGAGTCAGAACCGCAAGATGGAGCTGGTGTTCGACTGGGAGAAGTTCCTGAGTTTCGACGGCGTGAGCGCCCCGTACTTGCAGTACTCGTACGCGCGCGCCAAGTCGGTGCTGCGCAAGGCCGGCGGCGAATCGTTTCCGCTGCCCAAGGAGGCGCCGGCCCTGGAGCCGCGCGACCGCGCGCTGGTGGGGACGCTGCGCATGTTCCCCGAGGCATTGCAGGCGGCCACGGACGAGCGTCTGCCGCACACACTGGCCCAGTATTTGATCCGTCTCTGCCAGGAATTCAACGCCTTCTACGCTGCCGCGCCGATCCTGACGGCCGAGGGTGAAACGAAGACTCTGCGCCTCCATCTGGCGTCTGTCACTGCGTCCGTCCTCGAGACTGGCGCTAGACTACTGACGCTTCAGCTTCCCGAACGCATGTAACCCACCCCTCCATGTCCCACTCCTCGTCCCGCCGCCCGGCTTCCGTCACCGTCCTGCTCGCCATCGCCGCAGGCCTCGCTCTCAGTGCTTGTTCCTCGTCCGGCGCGACCGACGACAAGGAGTTCGTCTTCACGGCCGACGATGCCGCGCGCTTCGACCAGTTGGTCCGCGCCTCGGATACCGAGGGCACCGGCGCCGTACTGGGCGTCACGCTCTCGTCTTCGTCCTCCTCCGCCTTCGCGGGCACCGGCGTAACGCTGACCGCCCTGCCGCCCAGCACCACGGGCGCCGTACTGACGGCCATCGACCCGGCCCTCGTCTCGCGCTGGAACGCCGTGCGCGCCGAGGCCGACGCGAGCGACGGCAAGGACCGCGTGACCGTGACCAACGCCTTCGTGAACCTGCGCGAGCGCGCCGACTCCGACTCCGCCCTGCTCGTCCGCATCAACCAGGGCACGGTCCTCGACCTGGTCGAGCTGCCCAACGCTGCCTGGGCGCGCGTGCGCACGCCGGCCGGCCAGGAGGGCTACGTCTCACTCCAGTACGTTTCGCTGCTCGTCAGCTCCGACAAGCTGGAAGAGGTGAAGAAGCGCTACGACGGCCTGCTCTTCGTCGACTTCGCCTTCCTCAACGTTCGCGCCACCGCCGATAAGACCGGCGACAAGCTCGGCGAGCTGCCCGGCCAGTCGTTCGTTCGTCCGCTCTCGGTGAACGGCCAGTGGGCGCAGGTGCCTTTCAACGGCCAGACCGGTTTCGTCTCGACGCAGTACCTCAAGCCCTTCCTGCCGCCGATGACGGTGCGCCAGGAGAGCTTCAACGTCCCGGTACTCCAGTACAACGCCTCGCAGACCGGCGCCGCCGAGGCGCTCGGCTCGCACATCAAGCGCCTCAAGGCCGATGGCGTGACGCTGCTGACGCTCAAGGAGTTCGGTTCAATGGTGGAGAAGGGGACAACGGTCCCGGCCAAGTCGGCCATCCTGACGATCATCGGCGTGACGCCCACGACCATCGGCCCGGCGGCCAGCGCCGCACGCACGGCGGGCGCCACGGCGACACTCTTCATCCAGACCAAGGACGTGAGCCTGAGCGGCATCACCCAGCAGACGATCAATGCCCTCGCTACGCAGGGCTTCGACATCGCCTCCGCCGGCCACACCGGCGACGACCTGCGCTCACTCACCGACGCCCAGCTCGACCTAGAGCTCCGCCAGAGCCGCCAACTGCTCACCGAGGCCGGGGCCGACGTGCAGTCTGTCTCGTACCCGCAGGCCGGCGTGAACGACCGCGTCATGCAGCACGCGGCCGCGGCCGGTTACCTGTTCGGTGTCGGCGGCTCACCCGAAAAGAGCTTCCGCCGCTCGCAGTTCCTGCGCCTGCCGAGCCTGCCGATCGCCACGAGCATGCTGCCCGAGGAGGTCTCAAGGCTGGTCGTTGGCCAGTGATCATCTGATCACCGTGCGCGCGGCGCTACCGGCTGCTGCTGTTGCGGGATCTGGAATCCTTCCAGCATCCGGTCCATGAACGATTCTTGGGCCTGCTCGGCGGCCTGGTTCGTGGTCTGTTGGATGAAGTCCTGCACCAGGTTGGAGCCGTAGAAGTAGAGCCAGATCGAACTCAGGATGATGACGAGAGTGGGGATGATGACGACTGCACCGCGGAAGAAGCCGCCGATGGTGCGCCAGCGGTCGCGGCGGTTCATGCGGTCGAGGATCTCGATCATTTTATCCAGGCGCGCGTCGATGGACCCGACCGGATCGGTGGCGGGCGTGGGGAGAGCGGGCGGGGTGTTGGTCTCGGGCATCCACTCCAGTATAGCGGAAAACGCCGCAGCCGTCAGCCTCGACCGACTCTCAGAACCCGCGCTTCCACTTCCGGAACTGCTCAAAGAGTCGCGTCAGCCGATACGTCGGCGAGAGCGGGATATCGAAGCAGTGGACCAGTGGGAGCAGTTCGCCGCCGAAGCCCGTCTTAAAGG
>JAGOUB010000016.1 GCA_018061525.1 Candidatus Peribacteraceae bacterium | reverse complement strand
GGCTTTCGCCGCCCGCGCCGCCGAGAACCCCGTCATCGCCCAGAAGTACGCCTGGATGAAGGCCTACGCCTTCGCCGACGGCGCCCCGAACGCGCTCGGCCAGAGCCTGTGGAAGGGGATCGTGCCCTGGGACGTGACGCTGCTGCCCTACGCTTGGAGCGGCGGACTGGTCGCCCTCACCAACTGAGCGCGGCTATCATCGCTCCGTGCCCGTCGTCGTGCTCGCCATCGGCTCGTTGAAAGCGGGGTGGGCCAAGGAGGCCTGCGCCGACTACGAACGCCGCTTGCGCGGCTTCGAATTGAAGGAGCTCCCGGCCAGTCGTGAAAAAGATCCCGACCGCCAGCGCCGGGATGAATCGGCGCGCCTTCAGGCGACAGCCGCCAAGCTGCGCGGCGAACTCTGGGCCCTCGACGAGCGCGGCGAGGCGGTGGATTCCAAACGTCTCTCAACGCTGCTCACAGCGGCCGCCGATCGCGGTGAGACAATCGTGCTCGCGCTCGGCGGCGCCTACGGACTGAGTGACGAACTACGTGCGGCCGCTCGTCGCACGGTGCGGCTCTCGGACCTGACACTGCCGCACGAGCTCTGCCGCGTGCTCCTTCTGGAGCAGCTCTACCGCGCCGCGGAAATCGCGAAAGGCAGCGGATACCACCATTAATTGACCCTAAAGGCCTTGGCGGGAATGCCCGTCTTGGTATACTCCGCGGGCGCTCATTCTTTTGCAGGCCCTATCGTCTAACGGTTAGGACACTTGGTTCTCATCCAGGAAATCGGGGTTCGATTCCCCGTGGGGCTGCCATCAAGCGCAAAAACCCTCCACTCTGATTGTGAAATCAGAGGGAGGATTTAGGATGCGACCATGGACCAAAAGCCACCCGAGAAGTCCGCTCCGCCTGCCGGCTTCGGCATCGCGATGGGCATCTCAATGGGTGTCGCGTTGGGCGCGGCCTTCGGCAACATCGGCCTGGGCGTCGCCATCGGTGTGGCGTTCGGCTGCGCTTTCGAGGCGGCGGCTCGGGCGAAGAAAAAGTGATGCCGAGGTTCAGACCGTGAGCTCGTTCTCGGACTTCAGCTCGACGGCATTTCGCAGTAGCCGCTCAAATACGGCCGCGGCCGTGGCGATGGCGGCGGAAGCGACGGCCACGAAGATTCCCATGGCCACGCCGCCGGCAATGTCGTCCTGGCCGCCGTTGGCGATGACGATCCAGATCTCGCCGCCCGCGACGAACGCGATGAGTAGCAACGCGCAGTGCTTGATCATACGTAGGGCCCGCACGGATTCGGGCGAGAAGACGCGATCGCGAGCGATGTGCCCCAGCAAGATGAAGCCTTGGTACAGCGCTACGAAGAACGGGATGGAAGCGAGATACGCGTAGGCCAGGAACGGATCCTGGAAGTAGATCTCGAAGTTGGTGGCGTTCGCATTCACACCCTCAACCTGGGGTTCCCAGATCAGGAAGGCGAGCGCGCCGAGGCCGATGAGCACGATCATCGCCTTCAGGAAGATAGTCGACGGACGAGAAATGACAGTCTTCATAGGGGTAGGGAAAAATCCTTCGCATGGTAGCCAGGTTTTATCGAATTACAATAAAAATGTATTGATTATCAATATATCCACGCAGCGAGGTGTTTTCCCGGACCGGAGCTATTTCATGCGCCATTAGGCCCCTTTCTGTCGCTGTGTTCGCCAGATGTGAATATTTGACATAACTATAATAATATTTTACAGTAACTTTATCCTGAATTGATCAGGATCGCCCTTTGTCTCCATTGGCTGTCACGAACGCTTGTACGCGATCGTGGCGTTCCGCCCATTCCTGTCCCCACCCTCTCTCGTTTGATACGAGGAGGACGGACCCATTGAGGTACGAGACGGTGCACAAGCAACTCGAAATCGTCCACACGTCCGACAAAGCCGAAGCCCTGGCCCTCCTGAACGCCGGCTACTGCGGCGTCGAACTGAGCATCGGCGGCGAGACCGTCGTGCTCCCCGACACGCCCGATGCGCAGATCTGGGACCACCATAACCAGTACGCCCATCTCGGGAGCGTCGGCAAGCGCTCCTACCTGCCCGAGTTCTTCGGGAGCCGACGCCTCGATCCGCGCTTCGTCGTCACCGGCAAGGGTGACGCCGACGCCACCCTCTGCGTCGCTAACCTGGCTGGCCTCCTGCCGCACCCCTCCCGCGCGGAGGAGTTCAGCAAGATGCCCTGGCTCGCCCCGTCGATGACCAAGGACTGCTCCGCCTACGTCGAGATGGTCGATCGCATCGACACCCGGCCGTACGGTGTGCGCCTGTCCGAGACGCGCGAGGGCCTGCTCCTGTTGTTCTGGGGCCGTCTGATGAGCGGGGCGAATGACGCGACCAGTTTCTACGCGGGGGTCGACCACCACCGCATGATCCTGGGCGCTCGTCCGCCCGAAGCCCTCATCGAAGCGACCCGTATCCAGGACGCGGAGCGTCTGCGCGTCGTGGACGAGGCCGGCCACACGATTGTCTCCGATGATGTCGTACTGGCGGTCTCGCCCGAGTGGGGCATGGACGTATGGTGGGAGATCCGTCCCGTGGTCTGCTGGGTGAACCCCGGGCAGATGACGGACAACCTGCTCATCAGCGTCCGCGACGTCCCCACAGCTTGCCGCCTCTTCGGCCCCGACGGCCTTGGCGGCATCCTCAAGTCGAACCCGCAGTTGAAAGGCTGCGGCGGGCACAAGGATGCCGGCGGCGGTCCCCGCGGCGCGAACATTAGCGCCGAGCACGCCCACGAGATCGCCAAGGTCCTGGCGAGCGTGATCAAGTGATCGACAGCCAATTGTCATGAAAGTGAGCCCTGCGTAAGCAGGGCTCTTTTTTGCGTGCACATACTCTAGCCACCGTCGCGCCGGCGTATACTCGGAGGCATGCCTGCCTACGTCGTTAACAGCCCGTCCTGGTTCTCCGCCACGCAGGAGCTGCGCGGCGAAACCGGCAATCTTGTGGCTGAATTGGTCATGCTCAAGCGACTCAGCTACGCGTTGGCCGAAGCGCGGCTGCCGGGCCGCACGGTCCGCTTCGGGTACGAGGGTTGGACCGGTCGGAAGATTTTCATTCAAGACGAACAAGGCAAAGACATTGCTACCGCGACGAACCTCTCCTGGTGGAACCGCGATGTGCGCGTGTTGATCGACGGCAAAGAATACCTCTGGAAGCAGAAGGACTGGTGGGGGCTCCGCAGCGGATGGTTTACCGATGGAAAGGAGATCATCGAATGCCGCCGACGCTGGTGGGGGAAGATGGAGATTGTCACTTTGACCGCGCCGCAGGGGGCCGAGCTGATCCTGACGCTGTTTGGCATGTACCTACTGATGTTGCAGGAGGTCGACAGCATGGGGGCAAGTGCGACGTTCTGATGACATGAAAAGACCCGCCGGTGCGGGTCTTGATCCTAGCTCTCGGGCGTCTTACTGATTGGACGGAGCGCTACTCATGACGAACATTGCCTTTTGGACATACCCTTCTTCACCGTTAGGACCGAAGAGCTTCCACCAGCCGGCGTTCGCCTCTTCGCAGCGGGCGCTCTGCTGGGCCAGGATGTGCCAGACAATCGCCGTGCTATCGGTCGGCTGCGCGCGCACGGGGAACGCGCGCGGTGTCTTGTTCGTGCAGGTCTGGACCATGGCCACCGACGAGCTACTCGATGAAGAAGAGGAGCCGGAGACCGGCAGGGCGTCGTCCTCGTAGACGATGCCGACGTGCTTGAGGGCGAGCGCCAGCATCTTCGCTACTTCGGCGCGGTTAATGGGTTCATTGGGGCGGAATTTGTCACTGCCGTCGTCGCCCGACACGAAACCGAGCGTCGTGGCCGTGGAGATGGCGGCTTCAAAGGGGTGGCCCCGTGGTACGTCGTCGTACGGCGCGCGCTCGTCGTTGATCTGGATGCCCAACGCCTCGAGGATTGTCTGGATCACCTCGGCGCGCGTGGCGGGCCGCAGGGGGTCAATGCCGGGAGGGAAGACCGAGGCGTCGAAGGCCTGCACTGCGCCGATGTAGGGCAGGTACCACTCATCGCCTGTCGGCTTGGGATCGAGGTCCTCCTTGTTTCGCAGGATCGTAGCGACCTTGGCCAGTTGCCCGAGCGTGATGTTGTCGCCTGGACCGAAAAGATTCTTCGGCGTGCCGTCCGGCAGCTTGTAGCCCTCGAAGATTTTGAGGCCCACAACCGAGCCTACGTAGCACTCGTACCAGCCGTTCGCGGCAACGTCCGTGAAGGAGGCCGACACATCCCAGCTTTGACAGAGCGCATTTTCAGCGGGCGCGGCGCCGTGTGAGGCGCCCGAACTGGAAGACGACGATGAAGAGCTGGAGGCTCCCCCGGTAAAGCTGCGCGTCTCGATGTTCACCGACGAGCTGCTGCCGTAGGTGCGCGTGCCTCCGCCTCCGCCCCCTCCTCCACCACTAGACGACGAGGACGAGCTCGACGATGAGCACGATGTGGTGATCGTGAGCGGCAGGTCCACCGAGGCGGCGTCGTTGCCGTAGGCGTCTTGGTAGGTGAAGTAGACGATATATGCCCCGTCGCTGGCGCTCCAGTGGTTCGGGCTGACGCTAAGGATGTCGGCCGAGGCGGTGACGTCGTGGAGCGTGACGATGAAGTCGCCCGAGGCGCTATCGGCGAGCGTCAGGGTGGCGCCAGAGTGCGAGGGGACGTGGTAGAACTGCAGGTGGATCGTGCTGATCATGGCCGCTTCCGGCAGCGAGTATGTCACATGGAGCGTGGGTGAGCAGCCGGTGGCAGTGGAGGGGATGCTGAACGTGGGATCGCCGGTGACGTCGTCGGTAAAGAAGGCCGACGCGATCGGCTGGTCGAAGCCCGTGATGCTGTATTCCACTGCGAAGTTCGTCGTATCGATCAGGCTGATGGTGTCCGTCACACGGTTAGTCACGTAGGCGCCGGTGCCGTTCATAGTGATGCCCTCAGGATTGTCGCCGACGGCGATGGTGCGCTCCACCACGAAGTTCGTGGTATCGATCACGCTGACGGTGTCAGCTTCGCGGTTGGCCACATAGGCGCCGGTGCCGGTGATAGCGATGCCGACGGGGCCGTCGCCCACCGAGATCGTGCGCTCCACTGCGCCGTTGGTTGTGTCGATCACCGAGACGTTGTCGGCATTGAGGTTGGTGACGAAGGCGCCGGTACCGCTAAAGGCCACATCGTACGCGCCGCTGCCGACGGTGATCGTCCTCTCTACGACGTTATTGGTGATGTCGATGAGCGAGACGGTACCGGCGGTGGCATTGGTGACGTACGCGCCAGTGCCGGAGATGCCGATGCCAATCGGCCCCAGGCCAACGGAGATGGTCTTGTCGACCGTGAGGGTCGTCGTATCGATCACGCTGACGTTATTACTGAAGCCGTTGACGACGTACACACCAGTACCGCTGGTGGCGATATCGTAGGGGTTAGATCCAACCGTGATCGTGGTGATCACCTGGTTATCCGTACTGTCGATGACAGTCACGGTGTCGCCGCTCGTATTCGTCACGTAGGCTCCAGTGCCACTGATGACGATGCCCCAGGGGCCGTCGTGCCCGGTATCGATGGGGGTTCTCAGCTGCCGACTCAGTGGGTCGAGGACGTACACCTGGTCGGTGTTGTAGTTAGTGATGTAGGCCTTATTGGCGGCGGAGGCTGTCCCGTATGAGGAGAGCAGCGCGAGGATTGTCGCGGTCAATACGAGCAGGCGATGGGTGCGGAACACGGTGATGGGTGGGAGGGAGTGCCTGCAGTATGCAGGCGCGCTTCGCCAATTCCCGTTGCCGCAGCTGTGCTTTTATCGCTTCTTCAATGGCGCTGCTCAGAGCACGGCGCCGCTGCCCGAGGACGGGAAGACGAGACTGACAATCGCCACGATGGCGGACAGGCGCTGATGGAGCATGGGGGTCATCACTGAAGAGGGGCTGCGTAGGAATGGAAACAATGGTCCGGATGCCTCGGACGACGCGGTATACTGGCACTATCGTCTCCCAGTCTCTCCTCCTCCGTCGGCTGCGTGCCGTGGGCACGCACCTCGCCGTCATCGCCGGCTTCTTGGCGCTGGCGCTCTTCCACCTGCGCCCGATCGGCACGTCGCTCCGGGCCGGTGTGATCGGCGGCGCTGAGGACGCGTGGATGAACGTCTTCCACGTTTGGTGGCTGCGCGAGGCCTTCGTCGAGGGGCTCTGGCCGTGGCACAGCCCCTACCTCCACTACCCGATCGGGTCGGACATGTACTGGCACACGCTTGCCATCGCCAAGGCGGCGTGGGGCATCGTGCTGGTGCCGTTCATGGATCCGATCGTGGCCTACAACCTGATCGTGATCGGCTCGATTGTGGCCACAGGCTATGCCGCCTGGCTGCTCTGTCGCCATCTCTGCGCTCGCGTGACGGACTCTCGCGCCGTGGCCGCTGCGGCCGCTTTCGCCGGCGCCTGTGTCTTCGCTTTCTCGCCGTACGCCATCTCCAAGGCCTGGGGCCACCTGAACCTGGTCTCGATGGAGGGTATCCCGATCTTCCTACTCCTCTACATCAAATTCATGGAGACGGGGCATCGTCGCTATGTTTGGCTGGCGCTGCCGGTGGCGCTCTACGTGATCGCTTGCGATTACTATTACTTCGTCTACCTGGCGACGTTCATCGCCTTCGACCTAGGGCGCGTGGTCTGGAAGCGCGGCTTCCTGCTAAAGCCCAGCACCTGGCTCCACGAGCAGTCGCGCCGCGCGTTCACCATGGGCCTGGCACTCGTACTGGGCGGCGCGCCGATCCTGGCGCTGCTCCTCTGGCACGCCTTCCCGGCGCCGGTGAGCAACTTCCACGGTAACTCCGATTACTTCCTCGACCTGACGGGCGTATTCATTCCGTTCCAGCAGTCGGCGTACTTCGCCTGGCTGCCGACGGTGCTGCGCAAATTGGTGATGATGAGCATGCCCTTCGCCGTCAGGGAGGAGGCCGGCTTTTACCTGGGTTGGGCGGTGATGGGTTTGGCGGCTGTGGCCGTAGCCAAGGGGTTGCCGTGGGCACGGCGCCTGGCGGGCATTGGCGGCGTCTTCTTGCTGCTGTCGTTCGGCGTGGCGCTCTCGGCTGGCGGCACCACCCAGCTGCGCGTCTGGGTAGTGGCTCTATTGGCGGCGATGGCCGGCACGTTCTGCCTGCCGCGGCGGAGCTGGTCGCGTAATCTCGTCTTCGTGCTGCTCGCCATTTCGGCGCTCGACTTGTTCCATCCCTTCACGGTTGAGCAACGGGTGGCGACGGTGACGGTGCCGATGCCGTACTTGATCTTCAAGAACGTCTTCCCGTTCTTCAACCGCGGCGGTTACCCGATGCGCTTCGTGCTGATGGCGTACTTGGCGCTCTCGGTCTGCTTCGCGCTCTCCGCCGCCTGGCTGGCTGGCCGCCGGCGCCAGTGGGTCGTCGCCCCGCTCTTGGCACTGCTCATCGCTGTGCCCAACCTGGACTACCTCACCGGTCCCATGGGTGTGACGCTGCCAGCCGCACTCTCGGCCGAGGTGGTCGCGCAGATTGCCGCCGAGCCGCCGGATGTGGCCGTGCTCACCGACAACTGGTCGCTCTCGCAGTACGAGATCATTCTCCACCGCCATCCCGTGAGCATGACGCGCGTGGCCCGCGAGGCCCTCGACGAGGCGATGTATTTCCGCGCGCCGCTCTATTTGGCCGTCAACGGCCTGTTGCCGCTCGAGAAGATCACGCCCGAGGACTTGGCGACGATGCGCACGCTCATCCGTGAGCGGCACTACAAGTACCTCATCCTCCACTTTAAGGGCGACAAAGGCGTCCAGCTGGCGCAGCGGCTCGGCGGCAAGCTGCTCTACAGCAACGGCGCGCTGGGCGTCTGGCAGCTTTATGACAACTGAGCGAGTGTCCGGTAGGGTGCCGCCCATAACCGAATCCGCTCGCCTCAAACAGGCCGCCGACTTGCACCAACACGTGCCGCCCGACTGGTACGAGCGCGTAAGCCGGTCTGAGGCTTAGAGCACGGCGCCGCTGCCCGAGGACGGGAAGACGATCGTCTTGCCTCCGGCCTGCGTGACACGGCCGAGGTGGCCGCGGAGCTTGGCGGCCAGGATGGCTTCGTCGGCGGCGGTGAATTCGCGGATGGTGCCGGGCTCGTAGTTGGCGTACTGCGTGGCGCCGATGCGCGTGCGCAGCTCGTAGCAGGCGGCGCTGGTCTGCAAGCGGTAGACCTGGTCGCGGGCGTAGTGGCCGGCGCCGGCGTCGCCGAGGCCGCCAAACAGGCTGGTGGCGTAGCCGTCGCCGCGCTGGGTTGCGGGCGTCAGGCCGTTGTAGCCATCGGGGGCGGCGGTCAGGCAATTGGCGGTGCCCAGGTCGGTGCGCTCGCTGATGCCGAGGCCTGCGCCGTCGAAGTTGGTGCCGTTGTAGGAGTCACCCTTGTAGTAGAGGCAGTAGGCGAAGCCCGGCTCGCAGGGCGGGATGTAGGAACCGGCGAGTACTTGCTCGGTGGTTGTGGCCAGTCCGAAGTCGGCCTGGTCGTAGCTAAAGGCGATGGTGCCGTCGGAGACGGAGTCGAGGGCGGCCGACGAGGTGCTTGGGCAGGGGGCGAACTGGCAGTCAGGGCCGGTGCGGCCGACGTACGAGCCGTCGGGACAGAGCTTGGCCTCCATGGTGCAGGCCACGGCGCCGGAGCCGCCGGGGGCAATGGGCGCGGGCGTGCAGCCGGCCAAGAGTAGGACGGCAGCGGCAAAGAAAAAGGGGCGGTTCATGGGCGGGTGGGGAACAGGACGAACGTAGGCGCAGACGGACGGACTTGGCCAGTCTTACGGTGGCTTTCCATTGACGCGGACTGGACGGGGTTAGCGCTTCTTCTTATTCGCGTAGGCGTAGGTCTTATCCATCGCCGTCCAGAAGGCCTTGTCGTCGATGCAGAGGGGATTGCCGTCGTCGCAGCTGTTCTCAAGCAGGTTGCCGTATTTTACAAAGCCGGCGTTGGGCGCGTCCTGGTAGGGATCGGCCTTCACCGAGGCGACGGTGCGCGCGTGCAGCTCCTCGGGCGAGAGGTCCGGGTTCGTCTTGGCGATGTCGTCGCGCTGGCGGTTGTAGGCGGCGGCCAGGCCGATGAACATCTCCTGCTGGGCGGCCTCTTGGAAGGAGCTCAGTGCCTTATCCACGATGCCGACCGTCGCGAAGGCGGTGCCGGCCACGGTCTCGGCCACGCCCGTGACCTGGTCCTTCAAACGGCCGGAGACATCATCCTTGGCCCTGGAGGTGATCACGTCGCCCAGGCGTTCCAAGCGGCCTTTCTGCAGGAAGCCGATCTCCTCCTGGCGTTTGAGCATGGCGGCGTAGACCGTCAGCGCGTCCTCGGCCTTCTCGCGTTCGCTCTGCGGTTCCGAGCCGAACAGGCCCGACTTCACGCGGTTGAAAAGTCCCGGCGCCAGCAGCCGGTCGACCGGCATGCGTTCGATGTCCATGCTCGGGTCGTAGGCGTCCACGAAGATGCGCTTAAGCTCGCGGAGCTGGTCGGCCGTGGCCTGGGCCTGTTCGATGCCAGCGGCCGCTTTGTCCAAGAACTCCTTGTACTTCTGCAGGCCGGCCAGGCGGGCGGGATCCGTCTCGCCCTCGATGTCGGCCTCGAGCAGCTCCATGTACTTGCCGGTGGCGGCATCCTTGAGCGTGCCCAGGTCAGCCTCGGCTTTGCTCTCGATGTCGTCGCCGGGAGCGTCGGGCACAGGGGGCGGCGGCAGGATGCAGGTGCCCGCCTTGAGCACGTAGCCGTCGCCGCAACCGCGGCCGTTCTTGGCGTAGATCGTGCGGCAGGTTGCCTCGTCTGGGCTGCCCACGCAGTCGTCGGCGGTGTGTCCGCGCAGCGCGTCCTCGACGCACTCCTCCTCCGAGTAGCTCATGAGGCCACCCTCGATGCGCGAGCACGACGACGGGTCGCCGGTGTTGCCGGCAATCTGTAGGAAGCACTTGTCGCGCGGCGGGTTGCTGCCGGTGAAGTCTTTGCCTGTCACCTTCTCGCAGCCGTCGGGGTTGGCTTCCTGCACGGCCGCGCCCTGGAAGCAGTGGTCGCTGTCGGACGAGGTCTCGCAGAACACCTCCATCGCGTCGCCGAGGCAGCCCGAGAGGAGAAGTAGGGCCGGCAGGAAGAGCAGGGCGGAGCGGCGCATGTCAGCGGTCGGAGGGGAGCAGTAGCCCGAGTGAGAGCACGAGCGTGAGCCCGGTGGCGATGAGCGAACCGAGCAGGAGTGGGCGGGCGAAGACGTCGATCACGACGATGGCGAGCGAGGTATAGCGCGGCTCTTCCAGTACCAGCTGCCAGCCGAGGATAAGCCACGGCGCGAGGCCGGCCAGGATGACGAGCAGATGCAGGACGCGCACGCCGCGAATGCGCACTAGGCGGCGGACACCGTTGAGTACGCCCATGATCAGGAAAGAGATCAGGGCGATGAGCGGACCAAGCGCCCAGGCGGCGGCTTGGATGAGCGCGCTCTGTTCCCCCAGCGCGGCCGCGGCTTGGTTGCCCGGCAGTGCCGGCAGCCACAGCGCGCCGCCGAGAGTTCCGGCGAGCAGCGCCAACGAGGCGACGAAAGGGAACCAACCGGAGGCGAGGAAGCGGCGCATTAGGGCCTATTCTCCTCTTCTCCTGTCCGTTCACGCAAGACGGCCCGCAAATCGGACCGTAAAGGTGGAGCCGCGACCGGGCTCGCTCTCGGCCTCGATGCGCCAGCCGTGCAGGTCGACGATGCGCTTGGCGAGCGCCAGCCCGAGCCCGTAGCCGCCGCGCGAGCGCGAGCCGTCCGACTGGTAGAAGCGCTCGAAGATAAAGGGCAACGACTCGGCTGGGATGCCCACGCCGGTATCGGCTACAGCCAGCCTGCGCGTGTTGAGCGAGACGGTCACCGTGCCGCCGCGCGGCGAGAACTTTACGGCGTTGCTGAGCAGGTTGACGATGACGTGCTTGAGCAGCGTCGGGTCGCCGTCCACGGTCACGCCCGCCTCGATCTTCGTCTCCAGCGTGAGCCCGGCCTCGGCCATCGCCGACTGGAGCTTCTCCGTCTGTTCCGCCACCAGCGCCGCGAAATCGAACGACCCCACGCGCAGTGCGAAGCGGTCGACGCGTGCCAATTCGAGCATGCGCTCCACCAGCCGCACAATCTCCTTGAGGTCCTGCTTGGCCGAGGCGATGCCCGCCTCATACTGCTTAGTGCGCATGGCCACGTCGAGCGAGGAACCGAGCACCGTCAGCGGCGTGCGCAGCTCGTGGCTGGCATCCTGCGTGAACTGCTCCAGGCGCTGCATGGAGTCTTCGGCGGGCTTGAGGCTCTGGCGGGCGAAGAAGCGGCCCACCAGGTAGGTGAGGCCCGAGATGCCGATGCTCACCAGGATGTACATCGAGATGCGGAACGGCAGGTCCTGGGTGGCTTCCACCTGCGGGCGCATGATCTGCATGTAGCCGAGGAATTCCTCGTCGCGCACGACCGGCGCCGTGAGCATCTCGAACATGTCGCCCTGTACCGAGACCGTGGCGATGCCGTCCTCGCTGGAGTACGAGAAGGGGAGCCCGTTGAAGAGCGAGCCCTCATAAAAGATGTCGCCCTCTTGGTCGATGATGCGCACGCGCTCGCGCAGACGGGGCGGCAGCACCTCGATGGATTCGATCAGGTCCTCGGGCAGCGCGCGCTGCACCTGCTGGCTCTCGCGCAGCAGCTCCAGGCTCTGCTCGCGGCGCTCATTCTGGACGTCGGCGGCCATGAAGACGGCGCCGTTGATGAGCAGTAGGCCGAACACCACGGCGGTGAGCTGCAGGGCCAGCGACTGCTCGATGCGGCGGAAGATCATGCGGCGGGGATGACGTAGCCTTTGCCCGAGACAGTCGCGATCACGTCTTTGCCGAGCTTGCGGCGCAGGTACGCGATGTGCACGTCCACGGTCTGCGAGAACATCAGGTCATCGCGGTCGCCCCAGACCTGTTCCAGAATGGTCGGACGGTCCTGTACGTCGCCGCGGCGGGCAGCCAAGAATTCCAGCAGCGCGAACTCCTTGGGTGAGAGCTCGACGCGTTCACCGTCCTTGCGCACCTCGCGGGCCGCGGCGTCGATGGTGACGGGGCCGAGCTCCACCAGGGCGGGGCGGGCGGGGGTCGCGCGGCGCAATAGAGCGCGGATGCGGGCGAGCAGTTCGGTCAGGTCGAAGGGCTTGGTCAGGTAGTCGTCGGCGCCCAGGTCGAGGCCCTGCACCACGTCTTGGCGGCTGTCGCGGGCGGTGAGCATGAGCACGGGCAGGCGGCTGCCGCGCTCGCGCAGCGTCCGGCAGACCGTGTAACCGTCCATAGTCGGCAGGTTCACGTCGAGCACCAGTAAGTCGATGCCGCCGGCGAGCGCGCGGTCCAATCCCTCGGCGCCGTCATGGCGCACGTCCACGTCGTAGGCCTCCGCCTCCAGGAAGGCGGCGATGTTGCTGGCGAGCTTCGGCTGGTCCTCGACGACAAGGATGCGCATGGGTCGTCCCCCAGCCTATACCCGTTTGGGGGCCGGCGGCAGCCTGGAAGAGGGCTTTTTGCCTCAAACTTTAATGCCGTCTTAATGCGCCTTTTATAGAATGATGTCGTACTCTAATCCGCTTCCCCATGCGCTCCCTGCACATCCCCTCGCTCGCCGCCGGCGCCGTCACCGGCGCGCTCATCGTCTTCCTCTTCTCGGGCAGCCTGCCCCGCCTGCCCTCGGCCCAGCCGACCATGCGTCCGGGCGGCCAGTGGCAGCAGA
>JAGOUB010000015.1 GCA_018061525.1 Candidatus Peribacteraceae bacterium | reverse complement strand
TGGGCGAAGTCATCAAGGAGATCCCGATCCCCGCCGAGATGATGGAGCAGGTGCTCGAGTACCGCGCCGTCCTCATCGAGAAGATCGCCGAGGCCAACGACGACCTCATCGACAAGTTCCTCGAGACCGGCGCCCTCTCCGACGAGGAGATGTTCCGCGGTCTCCGCCAGGCGACCTGCGCCAACAAGCTCTACCCCGTGCTCTGCGGCTCCTCGCTGCAGAACAAGGGCGTGCCGCTGGTGCTCAACGCCGTCACGGCCTTCCTGCCCTCGCCGAACGACCTCGCCGACATCAAGGGAACCGATCCCGCCACCGGCGCCCCCCTCACCCGCAAGCACAGCAACGACCAGCCGCTTGCCGCGCTGGCCTTCAAGATCGCAACCGACCCGTTCGTCGGCCGCCTGACCTTCATCCGCGTCTACTCCGGCATCTTCAAGACGGGCACGGCCATGCTCAACACCCGTAACGGCAACACCGAGCGCGTGGGCCGCATCGTCCGCCTACATGCCAACTCCCGTGAGGAGATCCCGCAGATCGAGGCCGGCGACATCGGTGCCGCCATCGGTCTGAAGGACGTCCGCACCGGTGACACCCTCTGCGACCAGGACAACCCCATGCAGCTTGAGGCCATCTCCTTTGCGGAGCCGGTCATCTCGCTCGCCGTCGAGCCTAAGACTAAGGGTGACCAGGAGAAGATGGGCATCGCCCTCCAGAAGCTGACGGAAGAGGATCCGACCCTGCGCGTGAAGTCCGATGAGGAGACCGGCCAGACCGTCCTCTCGGGAATGGGTGAGCTCCACCTGGAGATCATCGTCGATCGCATGAAGCGCGAGTTCAAGGTCGAGACGACCGTCGGCAACCCGCAGGTCGCCTACCGCGAGACCATCCGCAAGACCATCGAGGGCGAGCACAAGTACTCCAAGCAGACCGGTGGCCGCGGTCAGTACGGCCACGTCGTCTTCAAGCTCATCCCGCAGGAGGCGGGCAAGGGCTACGAGTTCGTCAACGAGGTCGTCGGTGGCCGCATCCCCCGCGAGTTCATCTCCCCGTGCGACAAGGGCTTCCAGGAGGGTATGAGCCGCGGCATCCTCGCCGGCTTCCCGGTGGTGGACGTGAAGGTGGAGCTGCTCGACGGTTCCTACCACGACGTCGACTCGTCCGAAATGGCCTTTAAGCTCGCCGCATCCATCGGTTTCCAGGAGGCCGCCAAGAAGGCCGACCCGGTGCTGCTCGAGCCGATCATGAAGGTCGAGGTCACCTCGCCCGAGGAGTTCCTCGGCGACGTGATGGGTGACCTGTCGTCCCGCCGTGGACTCATCCAGAACCAGTTCGACCGCGGTACGGCCAAGATCATCGAGGCTCTCGTGCCTCTGGCCGCCATGTTCGGCTACGCCACCGAGCTTCGCTCGATGACGCAGGGCCGCGCCAGCTACGCCATGGAGCCGAGCCACTACTCCGACGTGCCGCGCAACGTGGCCGAGGAGGTCATCAAGGCCCGCGCCGGTGTCGCTGTCAGCCGCAGCAACGGCTAAGCCGCCATCTATCGCATCAAGAAAGAGGCCCGGGCGACCGGGCCTTTTTCGTGGGAGTTTTCGTCGCGCCCTGCCTGGCGCCCGGTAGAGTAGGGAACCATGAAGAGACGCTTTACTGAGGACAGTTGGCGCAAGGAGCCATGGTTCCGCGGCCTGGTGGCCGCTCTGCGCGCGCTCAAGACCGAAGACGACACCGCCGCCTTCCTGCGCGATGTCGCCACCCTGAGCGAACTGCAGGCCTTGAGCGAGCGTTTGGAAGTGGCGCGGCTCATCGCCCAAGGCTACAGCTACCGCCAGGTGGCCAAACTCACGGGCGCCAGTACTACCACCGTTACGCGCGTGGCGCACTTTTTGGAGAACGGCGAAGGCGGCTACCGCACGGTGCTCAAGGCCCATCGCCACCATCGCCTGCAGCCCAGGCCCGTTACCCTGGCCGACGTCGGTGCGCCGCGCGGCGAAAAAGAGCTGTCCGAGGCGCCGGAATCAGTTCCAGACACGCCTGAAACCGTTCTGCCGCGGACGTCACCGCTGCAGAAGTACCTCGGCCGCCAGTGAGGCTCACTGGGCGTTGCTGATCGGATACATGACCCGGTTGCCGATGCGGTAGGCCCAGGTGGCTGCGGACCGGCGCAGGGCGACCAAGGGCGGCAGCGCACCGGTCGCTTGGTAGGCGGCCACGATCCGGCCGAAGGCGGCGGCCTTCTTGGCCATGCGTTCCGGCAGGTCGGCGCGCTGGTCGAGCACGAGGCCGAACTTGCCCCGGCCCGGGAGACACTTCGGCTCAAAATGGCGTCCGACCACGGCTGCACCGTAGTACTTGAACGCCTCAGAGACATGCAGGGTCGTGATGTTGAGGAGCACTTTCCAGGCGATCATCGGCGCGCCGCCCGTGAAGAGAAACATGCAGGGCTTGTCCTTCAGCTGGCCCTTGCTGTGCGTCGCTTGGTCCAGGCAGACGGCGCCGAGGTGGTCGAGGGCGTTCTTCAGATGCGCCGGCACGGAGAAGTTCCAGACCGGGCTGGCGACTACGATGCCGTCGGCGTTCTTCACGGCTTCGTGCAGTTTATGCGTGTCCGGGGTAGGGGAATGGTCGGGGTCGTAGGCGGCGAGCGTGAAGTGCGGGATATCGAGCTCGGCCAACGTGAGCGTCGTGATTTGGATGTCGGAGTGGGCGGTCTTGAGTCCGGCGGCGAATGTCTCGGCGAGGAAGGCGGCGTTGCTGGGGCGGTTGTTGCCCGCCACCACGATGGTGATCTTCATGTCCGCGATCGTACCCTTGCTTCTGCTCGCTACGAAGCGGAAAACATTAAGGCCTCTTAATCTTTTCAGTGCGCTTGGAGCACGAGATGTGATCCAGACTTTACCTCTCCGGTGCGGCCTGCGCGCATGTATTACTTAATAGTTCAACTTTTACAGTCAGCGACTTTCTCGAAAAAATGAGCGATGTTTCACTGCGAATAGAAGCCGTGAAAAATCAGACTTCATATCATTCGATCTATCTCCCTTAAAGCGCAAGTCTGCAAAATTGAATGTCGCGCAAATTGCTATAGGTTGTGTCCCTGGAACAGGGAGGACACAACATAGTGTGTTTCCTGAGCCGAAGCGGCCGATCCGGCCCTTCTCACCCATTCCTTCTATTTTCCATGAACCCGAACGCCGCCGCCCAGACCAAGACCGTCCGCAAGAACACTCGTGATGACCTTCAAGAGGAGGGCGGTTCCGCCGGTCAGCAGAACCGGCATGGCGGCCTCTCGGTTCCCCGCTTGTTCACCACGCCGGGTAGCGACCCGCTCGACGAGGTGACCTACGAGCGCCGCACCAGCCGCGTGACGAACACGAACGGCTCGGTGATCTTCGAGATGCAGGACGCCGAGATCCCGGCAACCTGGAGCCAGGTCGCCACCGACATCGTCGTCACCAAGTATTTCCGCAAGGCCGGCGTGCCGCAGTTCAACGCCGACGGCTCGCCCAAGCTCGACGAAAAGGGCCTGCCCGTCACCGGTCCCGAGCGCAGCGTCCGCCAGGTGGTCCGCCGCCTCGCCGGCTGCTGGCGCCACTGGGGTGAGAGCTACGGCTACTTTGCCACCAAGCAGGACGCCCAGGCCTTCGAGGATGAGATGTCGTACATGCTCGTGCACCAGATGGCCGCGCCGAACAGCCCGCAGTGGTTCAACACCGGCCTGCACAGCGCTTACGGCATCACGGGTCCGGCCCAGGGTCACCACTACGTCGATCCCGACACCGGCGAGGTCCGCAAGAGCGAGGACTCCTACACGCACCCCCAGCCCCACGCCTGCTTCATCCAGAGCGTCGATGACGACATGGTGAACGAGGGCGGCATCATGGACCTGTGGGTCCGCGAGGCGCGCCTCTTCAAGTACGGCTCCGGCACGGGCACCAACTTCAGCCGCCTGCGCGGCAACGGCGAGCCCCTCTCCGGCGGCGGCAAGAGCTCGGGCCTGATGAGCTGGCTCAAGATCGGCGACCGCGCTGCCGGCGCCATCAAGTCGGGCGGCACCACGCGCCGCGCGGCCAAGATGGTCTGTCTCGACCTCGACCACCCGGACATCGAGACCTTCATCAACTGGAAGGTAGAGGAGGAGAAGAAGGTCGCCGCCCTCGGCAAGGCCGGCTACAGCATCGACTTCAACGGTGACGCGTACGCCACCGTCTCCGGCCAGAACAGCAACAACTCCGTCCGCGTTCCGCAGAACTTCTTCGAGGCCCTGGAGCGCGACGCCGACTGGAACCTCTACTGGCGCACGGAGCTCCGCAAGGCGGATAAGGAGGGCCGCGAGGCCAAACCCAGCAAGACGCTCAAAGCCAGGGATCTCTGGGAGCAGATCGCCTACGCCGCTTGGAGCTGCGCCGATCCGGGCGTGCAGTACGACACCACCGTCAACGACTGGCACACCTGCCCCGCCGACGGCCGCATCAACGCCTCTAACCCCTGCAGCGAGTACATGTTCCTCGATAACACGGCCTGCAACCTCGCTTCGCTCAACCTCCTCAAGTTCTTCGACGCCGAGAACGGCGCCTTCGAAGTTGAGAAGTACCGCCACGCCATCCGTCTCTGGACGATCGTCCTCGAGATCTCGGTCCTCATGGCCCAGTTCCCGAGCAAGGAGATCGCCGAACTGAGCTACAAGTTCCGCACGCTCGGTCTCGGTTACGCCAACCTCGGCGCCATGCTCATGCGCATGGGCATCGCCTACGACAGCGAGCAGGGTCGCGCCATCTGCGCCGCGCTGACCGCCATCCTGACGGGCGAGAGCTACGCCACCTCGGCCGAGATGGCTCGCCACCTGGGCGCCTTCCCCGGCTACGCCCCTAACCGCGAGCACATGCTCCGCGTCATCCGCAACCACCGCCGTGCGGCCTACGACGCCCCCACCAAGGAATACGAGAACCTGCACGTCCCGCCGGTCGGCATCGACCAGAACGTCTGCCCCCCGGGCCTCCTGACGGCCGCCAAAGAGTGCTGGGACCGCGCGCTGGAGATGGGCCAGGAGCACGGCTACCGCAACGCCCAGGTCACCGTCATCGCCCCCACGGGCACGATCGGTCTGCTCATGGACTGCGACACCACCGGCGTGGAGCCCGACTTCGCCCTCGTGAAGTTCAAGAAGCTCGCCGGCGGCGGTTACATGAAGATCGCCAACCAGTCCGTCGAGCCGGCCCTCAACGCCCTCGGCTACGCGGAAGGCGAGGTCCGCGACATCATGCGCTACGTGATGGGCACGCTCAGCCTGGAGGGCGCCCCGCACGTGAACCGCCAGTCGCTCAAGGATAAGGGCTTCACCGACGCCGACATCGCCAAGATCGAGGCTCAGCTCTCCACCGTCTTCGAGATCGGCTTCGCCTTCAACCGCTTCGCGCTCGGCGACGAGACCATGAAGCGCCTCGGCTTCAACGACGCCCAGCTGGCTGACGAGTCGTTCAACCTCCTCAAGGCGCTCGGCTTTTCCAAGGAGCAGATCGACGAGGCCAACGAGGTGATCTGCGGCCATATGACCATCGAGGGCGCCCCGCACCTGCGCGACGAGCACCTGAGCGTCTTCGACTGCGCCAACCGCTGCGGCAAGAGCGGCAAGCGCTTCATCCACTACGAAGGCCACATCCGCATGATGGCCGCCTCGCAGCCGTTCATCTCCGGCGCCATCAGCAAGACCATCAACCTGCCCAGCGAGGCAACCATCGAGGACGTGAAGAACGCTTACCTCCTCAGCTGGAAGCTCTCCATCAAGGCCAACGCCCTCTACCGCGACGGCTCTAAACTGAGCCAGGTGCTTTCCACCTCGTCCGATTCTAAGGACGAGAAGGCCGAGACCAAGGTGGTCGAGAAGATCGTCGAGAGGATCGTCTACAAGCCCGCCGCCCGCCGCCGCAAGCTGCCCGACGAGCGCCCGGCGCTGACGCACAAGTTCTCCGTGGCCGGCCACGAGGGCTACTTGACCGTCGGACTGTTCGAGGACGGCCAGCCCGGCGAGCTCTTCATCAAGATGAACAAGGAAGGCTCCACGCTCTCGGGCGTGATGGACATGTTCGCCATGTCGATGTCGATGAACCTGCAGTACGGCGTCCCGCTCAAGGTCCTCTGCGCCAAGCTCGCCCACTCGCGCTTTGAGCCGATGGGTATGACGACCAACGGCGAGATCCCGATGGTGAAGTCGATCATGGACTACATCGCCCGCTGGATGGCCCTCAAGTTCCTCACCAAGGACGAGGCCATGCAGCTCCACAACCACGAGCTGGTCGAGAAGGCTTATGCCGAGGGTAGCAAGAGCCGCGACGCCTTCGCGATGCGCCTGCCGGTGGTAGACGAGGGTCAGAGCGCCGACGAGCATGAGGCCGTCCAGACGGGTATTGCCGCCGGCTTAGCCACCGAGGAGGAGGCCGCCCCCACCAAGATTGATCTGGCCAAGCTCCAGGGCTTCACGGGTTCGATGTGCAGCGGCTGCAGCAGCATGAAGATGAAGCGCAACGGCTCCTGCGAGGTCTGTCTCGATTGCGGCGTCACCTCTGGTTGCTCCTGAACATATCAATCGACGTACTAAAGAGCCCATCGTGGGCTCTTTTTATACTATGCGATTATGGCTTAGCCCGTAGTACCTGCAGTTTGTCTTTTATCCACTGGGCTCCCGGCATCATTTTTTGGCCAGCTTCCAAAACTGCGATTGCCCGCCCGGTATCGTTTTGCGCCTGATACGCATTCACCAATTCACTAAAAGCCCACATAGGGAGATTGTGCGGCGCCTTGGTGAACACCACGCCCAAAGACCCAATAACCTGTTCAGGGTATTTTTTGCCATTTTGATCGTACGAAAGCGAATTCCAAATGGCGCGGGCGATCTCATGGTTTCGATCCGTCGATAGCTGACACAAGGCATGTACCCTGGCCTCACGACATTTTTCAAAGACCGAGTCTCCTTCCGCTTCAACAAGTTCTTTTAATTTGCGATTTAAATTCTCGATGATCGCGAAATCGGCACGCAATGCCTCGGCACTCTCATTTTTTACAAATGCCTCGCGCTTTTGCCAATAAGCGTTATTTATCGTTTCTCCCCGTTCCACATCTTGCCAGAATATCGTATCCATACGACCATCAGAAAGAGCGTAATAACGTCGTTTTACCTCCGTAATTTTCGCTTGCAGAACAGGATTATCTCGAGCTGCTATCCCTAGCTCCAGTGCTTTTCGACGTTCAAATAATGCTTCACAAATCGTCGCAACATCTTCGGCATCATTGGTGCGACCGTACGAGCGTGCGAAGTTCTGTATGGCGCCTTCTGCAGCCGTAATTTTACGTCCACTTCCCCACCATTGCGTCTGATCGTCGGTATTATTAATGGTATTCAATGTTTGATCGACCTGATGGCCAAATTCATGGTGAACAATTGACTGAAAATTTTCTTGAGAAACGGAGGCAATGACATAGTCATTCGCTTTGGAATAGCCGGACGCCTGTTCAAATGCGCTTGTGCCGTCACTACCACCGACGACGTAGATTATTTGGAGGCTCATGCGCTTGATAAGACCTGGCGGATATTTTTGCAGCTCGCCGAGAAGTATTGGCAATCTTCGCTCTAGAAGCTGGATATCGACTTGATAAAATTTTGTGCCTTTAGGCACGTTGTCGACATCGATTATTTTTCCGGTTATCTCTGCTAATTGCTGTACAAGCGGCGACACACCGCAGATCTCTTTTCCGTGCTCGCGCATGCCTTTCACTATTTCCTCAGAGAGTGGATTTTGGTCACATCCGTATTTATCGGCGACTTCCTTGAAAACGTAATACTGTGTTTTTGTTCTGATTTTCTTCTTAAGACTTGCCAGTGTCTCACTGCGGGGATCGAAAAACTCTCCACCACGTTCCGGGTCCGGGAGCATGAACCGCTTTTCAACTCGATTCTGACTGTATGTGACACGATACATCGGCTTTCCATCCTGGTCATTCACCATCATCGCGTCATCTGTTCCTTCCGCCGAGATAGTCCCATTCGCGTTCCACTCTTGAAACGTTTCTTTGCCCGTTCTGATGTCACGCTCTCGGAGTTGCGGCCTGCTGCCATACTCTCGTGTTCGACGTGTATTTCCGTCACTCAACTCTTCGTACGTCGAACCGATTCTATCGTTGATTACATCAATAAGTGACCGTCCCACCTCCCCAGTGGCAAACTCAAAAAGCAGTGTGTAGGTGCCCGGCCGCAGGGGGTTTGTCTTTTCGAAGACACGTGTCGCACTCCCATCCATCGTGCCAAGGATTCTGGCCCCATCCCGTGCCTTCATCAGTTCGATATTTTCGTATAATTCCCGTGCGCGGTTGTGCCATTGCAGGGCATCCGACGATAGTTGCAATCGGACAGGATAAGGGTGCAGGTCAGGACCAATGTGTACATTCGGATCTTTATCCTGCAATTCCTTTAACTCCTTTTTCCATGACTCCAATTGATGCCGCTCATTCTCCGTACATTGATGTATGCCGAGTACTTTCCATATCTTGTTATCAACAAGGACGAAGTCCTCAGATTTTCCATCCACTACCGTGGTCCACTCCAAACGTCCGGCACCAAGGCTGCGCACCTTTACGTCTGCTGGCAGACCATTGAATTGCGTCTGTGAGTAGAGAACCTGTAAGGCGATGCTAAGATTGTCTGCCGTAAGCGCCGGCACATAATCCACACTCCGACTGCGCATGGTGAGATGAATCACCTCACCCTTGGCATCGAGCATGGCTCTTAGAGGGATGGCGGCGACGCCCTTGCGTTCAGGGGGGCGATAGAAAAAGTGGGTCGATCCGTCTTGGCCGGCGCCTGTATGTGTTAGCCCGGCAATTTTTGCGTACAGAAGGACGTGTTCGGCGTTCGGCGCGCGTCCATCAGCAGGATGACGAGCCTTTTCCGGATCCGCTGAAGGGAGTATTTCTGACATTTTGTAACTTCAAATTATAGCATTTTATCTAATAAATGTAAATATTCGGAGGAGATGTGAAGACACTCAGTGGCATCACGCTGTTTCTTTTCAAATGGGAATATCACTCTCTCTGGCCAAGTTTTATGGTGTGGCAGTGTCGTCTATTCGACTGCAAGTTGTTATCGCTACAATCTTCCCATGTCTGACCCCTTCATGGACCACCTGCCGAGCCACGAGCAGGAGAAGCTCCGCAAGCGCCTGCGCAGCCCGGAGGCGTACGAGAAGCTTCGTGAGAAGGTGAAGGGACCCGCCGACCTGGAGAAGGAACTGGCCGCGGCCGAGCAGTTGGCCGATGCCGCTCTGGAGCTGCAGACGAACGCCGAGGCACGCGAGGCGGTGAAGAAGGGGATTGAGAAGGACCTGCAGGAGAATGGTGTGGAGGGCGTGCTGGAGAATGCTGACGCGCTTCCTGATGATGTGCGCCAGCAGCTCGAAGAAGGCCGCTTCACGGTCACCAGCACAGCCGACCAAGGCCTCAGTGTGGTGCCCGAAGGCAACGTGAACGACCGCCTGCCGCTCCAGAAAACCGTCAGTGACCAGTACGTCTCGCAGCTCCTCGGCTCGACTCCCGGCGGACAATAAAAATCCGCGGAGGCCGCGGGATTCTTATTTTCGACTACCTTATTTGTTCACAACTTGAGGAAATTTTTTTTACGACCTCACATCGTGATGAACAGGATGCCGAACAGAGAGATGAGGAGGAGGACGCCGCGCATGGGACGGGAGGGAGGTGTGGAAACAATGTGGATCCTACGAGCACCGCCTCACTCATTTCAATACCTCTTAGGGAAAGAGCCCTTGCACTAGAGGAAAAAACTGAGCACATTTTTACTTCACGATTGTGGAAAACCTGTGGGGAACGCCGCCAAGTCGTCATCGGGCGCGACGACGTTCGGGATCGTCTTTCGGCATTTCTCGCAGGTATGCGTGAGACGAGACTGGCTGCCGGCTCGGTAGTCTAGGGCCGTCGGTGCCATCATTCCGCCGCATGTCGAGGCTCGGTCGCCGGGGCCGCGGTCGTCGACGTGCCGGCTCCATAAACAGAAGGGGCAGTGGTTGCGGTAGCTGCCGCGGGGGAGAGGTTCGACCTGCTTGCCGCAGTGGCCACAGATGAACAGTTCCTGGCGCGCGATGAAGGGGATGGCATCGGACATGCCTCGATTCTAGCGCCTGTTCTGGGTCCAGCGGGAACGGTCGTTCTGCCTGTGGTGTCGCGCCTCATCGGCTGAGTCGACTACCTAGTCTCATTATGCCTCCGCGCTGACGCAGCAGGCTGTGGATATGCCTTCTGCCCATCTACCCCGCCGCGCCGCAGCGGCCATCCTCTACGGCGACCGCCTCTTCCTCCGCCAATCCCTTGCCGGCAACTGGTGCCTGCCCGAGGTTGCCGCCCTGCCCGGCGAATCCGACGAAGACGCGCTGCGTCGCGGCCTGCCGGAGGCGACCGGCCTCTCGGTGACGGTCCACGCACCCGTCGGTGGCGACGTTGACGACAGCGAGGGCGTCGTCCGGCTGTGGCTGTGCACCGTAGCCGGCGGCGCGCCCTTGGCCCCCTCGCGCTGGCTGGCCACGGCCGACGCTGAAGCGGTGCCCTTGGCCCATGGCCAGGAGCGCCTGGTCTGGGATGCGCTCTCGCTCTTGGGTGAGCCGGTTTTAGTCCGCCGTGCCCGCTGGCCGGCGACCGGGGTTATTGAAACGGCCCCCGATGGGCTCTACTTCCAACTGCCGAAGGCCACCTGCCTGCGTTGGGAGCGACTGCCGCTCCCGCCGGTTAGACGTTGAAGCGGAAGTGCATCACGTCACCATCCTTCACGATGTACTCTTTCCCTTCCACGCGCAGCTTGCCGGCCTCTTTGGCGCCAGCCTCGCCCTTGTACTGGATGAAATCGTTAAAGGCGATCGTCTCGGCACGGATGAAGCCCTTCTCGAAGTCGCTGTGAATGACACCGGCGGCCTGGGGGCCGGTGGCGCCTTTGCGGACGGTCCAGGCGCGCACTTCCTTCACGCCGGCGGTGAAGTACGTCTGGTAGCCGAGCAGTTCGTAGGCGGCGCGGATGAGCGTCTCGAGTCCCGACGAGTTGACCTTCAGTTCCTGGAGCAGCGCCTTGCCCTCCTCGGGGCTCAGGTCCTGCAGGTCCTCCTCCAACTTGGCCGAGATGAGGACGAGCGTGGCGGTGGCGGGAAGACCGGCCTGCTGCTTGGCCTGGTCGGGCGTGAGCGAACTGAGCTGCTCCTCCGAGACGTTGGCGGCGTAGATAAGCGGCTTGCTCGTGAGCAGCTGCCAACCGGCGACGATCACCTTCTCCTCGTCGGCAAGGGCGGTTGTATTGGCCATTGCGCCCTGCTCCAGCACGGCCAGCACCTTCTCGGCGATGGCGTTCTCGGCTTGTTTATCCTTGCTGCCGGTGCGGGCGGCGCCCTGGTTTCGCTCGATCAGCTTCTTCACCGCTTGCAGGTCCGAGAGGGCAAGTTCGGTCTCGATGATCTCGCGGTCGCGTTTGGGTTCCACCGATCCCTCCACGTGGATGACGTCGCCGGGGAAGAGGCGCACGACGTGGCAGATAGCGTCCACCTCGCGGATGTGTTGCAGAAATTTGTTGCCGAGGCCTTCGCCTTCGGAGGCGCCTTTCACCAGACCGGCGATGTCCACGAACTCCACGGCCGCCGGGATGATCTTCTCGGGCTTCACGATCGCGGCGAGCTCTGCCAAGCGGGCATCGGGCACTTCCACCACGCCCACGTTGGGGTCGATGGTGCAGAAGGGATAGTTCGCCGCCTGCGCACCGCGGCTGCGGGTAAGCGCATTGAAGAGCGTGGATTTGCCCACATTCGGGAGGCCGACGATGCCCATCTTGAGCGCCATGGACCCGGAGCATAGCAGAGTTTCCGCTGTCCATTCACATCGGTTTAGCCGTCCTGATCGCCAAATTCTCATGTATAGAAAAGTTGACAAAATAGGCGAGACGTTGTATATCTATGATCAATGTTTACCCGCCTGATTGCCCTGGTTATCGCGGCCCAAATCGCCATTCCAGTCGCTTCTGCGGCTGAATCGCCCGTACGCCGCATCGACGCTCTCAAGGCCCTGGTGGCCTCCAATGAGAAGTTCGTGACAGAGGCGGACGGTTTCCTGAAGGAGCCGGTGTCGCCGGCGCCCGTCACCGATCTCCAAAAGCCCGAGGACCTGGCTGCCGTTTCGGTTGCCATCAAGAACGGCTGGCTCACGCCGGCCGATCGCAAGTTCCGCCCCAACGAAGCCCTCAGCGTGGATGACGCCATCCAGTGGCGCCTGCGCGCCAGCGACATCGGCGCATTCGTTTCCGACGGCGCCGACCGCGAATCGCTGCCTCCGTCGGTCTTCCGCGACGCCGTGAACCAACTGAAGGACTACGCCTGGACCCTCTCGCCCGCCTACAACCCCGGCGACTTCGTCTCACTGCCCGATGCCCGGGCCCTCTTCGCCACCGCCACCGGCACGGTGATCGCGGCCAACTCCGTCACGTACCCGTGGCAGGAGTACATGCTCGGCGGCAACCTGCTCGGCGGCCAGGGCGTGGGGACGCCCTACGGTGGCGTGACGTCCATTCCCACCGTCGGCGATCCCATCGCTCAGCAGCCGACCGGTCCTAGCGGCGTCGCCATGGTCGACGACCGTTCCTGGTGGCCCTTCCCGAACGTGCGCGTGGCCGTCATCGATGAGCCAATCCGCCAGGCGCTCGGCCTCGTCGCCAATGTCTCCGCCACGCCCGAGACCGGCGTCCCGTCTAGCTTTGTCGCCTCCGTCAGTGACGTGCTCGCCGATCCTTGGCAGCAGCCCATGGCTTCCGACGGCGCCATCGCCGCCCCCGTCCCCGTCACCGACGACGAGGGGAATGTCTTGCCCTCGGTGCGCGGCACCGACCTGGCTAAGTACGTCTCCACCAAGCCGTTCGCCATCACCATGCCGTCGCTCGGC
>JAGOUB010000014.1 GCA_018061525.1 Candidatus Peribacteraceae bacterium | reverse complement strand
CTCATGCGCTGGCCCTTCCATTCGACGACCGGCTTCTTCACGTCCACGAACCACTGCAGTTTGATCTGCGGCTCGATAGTGCCGCCGCCGCGCGAGTTGGTGGCCTTGCTGTGCACGTAGGCCTCGTCCACTTTCACGAGCAGGCCCTTCTCCTTGAGCTTCTCGACGATGAGCGGGCGCGCCTTGCTGATGTACTGGCCGGCGAACTCACCCGCGATGGGCAGCAGCTTACCGTCGAAGTCGATCACCTGTTCTTTCTCCAGGCCGTGGCGCTCGGCGATCTCGAAGTCGACGGCATCGTGCCAGGGCGTGATGGTCATGCAGCCCGTGCCGAAGGCCGGGTCGACGGCGCTGTCCTTGATGACCGTGGCGCGCGTGGGTCCGTTGATCCACTCCAGGTCGAGCGACTGGCCGTGCTTGAACTCGGCGTAGCGCTCATCGTCGGGGTGCATCACCACGTACTTGTCGCCGAACTTGGTCTCGGGGCGGGCCGTGGAGATCTGGAACGGACCGTACTGGAAGGTGTAGAACGGCACGGTCTCCTCCTTGCGGTCGATCTCGTCGTCGCTGACGGTGGTCTGGAGGTTCGGATCCCAGTTCACGATGCGGTGGCCGCGGTAAATCAGGCCGTCCTCCTTCATCTGCGCGAACACCTCGTTCACCAGGCGGTTGAGCGACGGCTCGAAGGTGTAGCGCTCGCGGGTCCAGTCGCAGGAACTGCCCATCTTGCGGACCTGGCCGCGGATGGTGTCCTTGCTCTGCTCCACGAACGCGGCGATCTCGGCCACGAGCTTGTCGCGTCCCAGTTCTTTGCGCGGGTCCTTCATCCCCTTTTCCTTAAGCTGCTTGATCACCACGTTCTCGGTGGCGATGGCGGCGTGGTCGGTGCCGGGCACCCAGAGCGCCTCCTTGCCGCGCATGCGGTTGAAGCGCGTGAGCACGTCCTCGATGGCGAGCATCACCGCGTGGCCCAGGTGCAGACTGCCCGTGGCGTTGGGCGGCGGCATGCTGATGGTGAAAGGTTCCTTCTTGCTCTTGGCGTCGGCCGTGAAGGCGCCGGACTTCTCCCACATCTCGTAGATGCGGTCTTCGGTCGCCTGGGGGTCGTAAGCCTTGTCGAGCACGGCTGGAGTCTACCGAAAAAAACCGGGAATCCCCACCCCTTCCGGCGGCCGGGTGCTAGCCTGGGGGCATGTACGAGCATTTCAAGGAGGCCGAGCCGGGCTTCATCGGCGGGCTGGTTATCCCGCCCTCGGCCGAGGGCGTCCGGAAGGTCTACGGCAAGACGCGTGAGGCTCTCATCGGCTGGGCGGACGGCGTGCCGGTGCTAAACCTGGTGGGGAAGGCGGTCCGAGCCATCATCTGACGGCGGGTTTTTCCCACGATCACAAAAAGCGGCCCGCCTTGAGGATGGGCCGCCCTTGTAAATGAGAGGAAAGAGCAACGCAGTGCCCTCGCGGGCAAGCCGGATACGTATACCAGTCTGTACACAAACCATGCAAGAGATTTTCGACATCGCCTTCCATCTCATACCGAAGCCACGTCCGGCTAATGACTAAAGTAAAATTTTATGGTATAATAAGAAAAAATGATCCGCCGCCTCCGACCCGTCGGCATGCTCGAGCACCTCTCGCGCGCGAACTACTCGACGCTGTTCTTGCTGTGGATTTTCATGAACCTGTTTTGCACTGGGTTCTATTTTGCGGCAACACAGTGGTTCCCGGCCCACGCCCCCACCATCAACCCTGCCCTCCTTCCACTGGAACGCCTATGGGAGAGCGCCTATTTCAGCCTTACCACGGCAACGACCCTGGGCTACGGCGACATCTTGCCCTTGGGTGCCTCTAAGGCCGTGGCCGTCATGCAGGCCGCCGTCGGCGTACTGATCTTCGGCATCCTGATTGCCAAGCTGGTAGCTCGGCATACCGACGAAGTGGTGAGCGACGTGCACCGCCTGTCGTTCGAGAGCGTCTTCTACCATATCCGCCAGGGACTGTTCATCGTCCGTCGAGACTTGGAAGGTCTGCTGCGGGAAGCCGAACACAACGGCACGCTCTCGGCGCGCGAATGGGAGAACCTCAGTGCCTGCTACCTGCAGGCGCAGAGCCTGCTGGAAGAGCTGCCGCACTTCTATGTGAACAGCAGTGCCTACGTGATCGATGCCAAGCGCGAGGCGCTGATGATCGACTCGGTGCAGCGCACCGTCGGCAACGTGCTCCACCTGCTCGAAGCCTTCGAACATAAGGGGATCGCCTGGCAGGACCACGAGCCCAGCGCTTCGCAGCTAAGCGCGCTCGTCAGCAATATCGACGTCGTCATTGCCGTGTGCACAAAACATTCGCCGCACCACACGATCGAGGGGTATGAACTGCCGGCTCTGCAGACCCGCCTGCGTGCGGCCATCGGCGCCTGAACGCATCAAAAAAACCCGAGGCGGAAGCCTCGGGCGGGCGATGAGCCGGCGATCGGCTCAGGTCTTCTTGTTGGCGAACGGGGCGCCGTGCCCCGGGATGATGATGTCGGCGATGGCCAGGATCTGATCGGCGCTACGGCGATAGAGCGCTTCGTCGTAGCAAAAGGCATGGACCCGGCCGGTCCTCGCGTACTCCTCGTTGATCGCATCGCCGGCGATCACGATGGTCTGGCTGCCCGGTATCTGTACCACGACGGACAGGTGCTCCGGCGCGTGCCCGGGGGTCTTCATCAGCCGGACGCCGGGCATGAGCTGGACCTGCTCGATGTCGGCGAAGCTGAGGGTACCGTCCTTGCGCCAGTCGTGCCCCCAGCCGATCACCCGAGCCTCCTGAAACGCGCCCAGATTGGCGGAGTGATCGAGGTGGAAATGGGTCAGCACCACCGTGGTAATGGAGGACGCGGACCAGGATTCGCCCTCTTCCAGCAAACGCAGCAACAGCGAGCTGAAGATGCCGCGGCTGCCGGTGTCGATGAGGATGCGCTCCTCGCCGTTGTCCAGGAGCGTCACCGCCCCGGTATGCCCGGGAAGCCAGCGGCCCTGAGGCGTGTGTTCCACGGTATGGACGCCCTCGATCAACGGGATCACGCGAAGCATATGTAATCTCCTTGATGGTTCGAATGTGCGACGTGCCGTGACAGTACAATCATCTCGTGGTACTTGCAATAAATTTGAAATAGTTTAAAGATAGATTATTCGCATCATCGCGATCCCCACGACGCCCGGGGCCTTCGGGTGTAATGACGAACGGGAGACGAAAGACGTGTTGCTCTGGACAATCGGATTCTTGATGGGCGCAGGCCTAATGATCGGCGTGTTCGCCGGCTTGCTGCGCAACTACCGCGAGCTGCAGCTGGCGGTGCGCATCAACGAACTGCTCTGGGGCCAGATGGCCAGCCAAGGTCTGGAGCTGAAATCGCCGGAGATCGCCCTGCTCGGCCTGGCCATGGATGTGCTGCGCGGCCGCCACGAGGCGCTCTGGCGGGGCCTCCACCAGGAACGCCTGGACCCGGAGAGGATCCTCGAAGAAGCGGAGCGCCGGCTGAACATCCGGCAGAACTGAGGCACGAACTACTAGGAACCAGAGGTACCCGCTGCACACAGTGCAGCGGGCATTTTCCATGGCACGAAAAAGGCCGCCCGAAGGCGGCCTCTCTCATTGGTTCCGAACGGATCAGCGGCGGAAGCCGCCGCGGCCGCCACCACCGAAGCCTCCACGGCCGCCGCCTCCACCCATGCGGGGTGGGGCGATGGTCATGCCCTCCGGGGGCGGGGTCATCTGGCGCAGCGACATGCGCGTGCGGCCTTCGACCGCATCGAACTCGATGCACTTGGCGTCGACCTCCTGGCCGACCTTGAGGACGTCTTCCACATTCTCGGTGCGGGCCCACTGGAGCTCGGAGATATGGATCATGGCGTCCTTGCCCTTGAGGAACTCGACGATGGCGCCGGTGCCGTCGATGATGCGCACCACCTTGCAGTGGTAGACCTTGCCGACCTCGGGCTTGGCGACGATGCCCTCGATCCACTCCTTGGCCTTCTGCATCGACTCGCCGTTGGTGGCGGTGACGAACACGAGGCCGCTGTCGTCGATGTCGATCTCGACGTTGAGCTCGCCCGTGATCTTCTGGATGGTCTCGCCACCCTTGCCGATGACGAGGCGGATGTCCTCAGGGTTGATGGTGATGGTCTCGATACGGGGCGCGAACGGCGACATCTCCTTGCGGGGCTCGGGGATGGCGGCGAGCATCTTCTCGAGGATGAACGCGCGGCCGATCTTGGCCTTCTCAAGCGCTTCCACAAAGACGGAATCGGGCAGTCCCTTGATCTTGATGTCCATCTGGATGGCCGTGACGCCCTTGGCGGTGCCGGTCACCTTGAAGTCCATGTCGCCGCCGAAGTCCTCCTCATCCTGCAGGTCGGAGAGCACGACGTACTTGCCCTTCTCCTCGTCGGCCATCAGGCCGAGCGCGATGCCGGAGACCGGGGCCGAGATCGGCACGCCGGCCGCCATCAGGGCGAGGGTGGAGCCGCAGGCCGCCGCCATGGACGACGAGCCGTTGCTCTCCAAGATCTCGGTGACAACGCGGATGGTGTAGGGGAAACTCTCCTCGGTCGGCAGAACCGGCTCCAGGCCGCGCTGGGCCAAGTTGCCGTGGCCGATCTCGCGGTTGCCCACCATCAGGCGGTTGCTGGTCTCTCCCACCGAGAACGGCGGGAAGTTGTAGTGGTGCATGTAGCGGAGCTTGTGCTCGCCAACCATGCCTTCGACGATCTGCTTGTCGCCGGGCGAACCGAGCGTGACCGTCACGAGGCCCTGCGTCTCGCCGCGCTGGAAGAGGGCGGAACCGTGGACGCGATTGGGGAGGATGTCGACCTGGGCCGTGATCTGGCGGATCTCGTCGGGCTTGCGGCCGCTCATGCGGGTGCCCTCCTCGATGACGAGGCGGCGAACCTCGCCCTTGATCACCTTGTCGGCGATGTCCTTGGCGGAGGCGTAGAGCTTGATGAGGTCGGCGTTGTCGCCGGCGGGGCCGAACTTCTCCTCCAGCTTGGCCTTGGCCTCCTCCATCACCTTGTTGAAGATGGCGCGGCGGACGAGCTTGTCCATCGGCGTCTTCACGGCGCTGTTGACCGTGGGCAGGGCCCAGGCCTTGAGGTGCTGGTAGGCCTCTTCGTGGCTAAAGGCAGCGGCAATCTCGAACTTCGGCTTGCCGATCTCCTTCTGGATCGTGGCGAAGAACTGGGCGATCTTCTGGGCCCACTTCTTGCCGAATTCAATAGCCTTCACGATCTCGGCCTCGGGCACCTGGTTGGCGCCGGCCTCGATCATCACCACGCGCTCGAGCGAGGCGGTGACGAACATGTCGAGATCGGACTTGGCGCGGGCCTCGACCGTGGGGTTGAGCACCAGCTCACCGCCGATGAGTCCGACGCGGACCGTGCCGAGGGGACCGTCGCACGGGCAGTCGCTGATGGCGACCGACAGGTTGGCGGCGTTGGCGGCGACAATGTCGTGCTCGTTCTCAAAGTCGTAGGAGAGGACCGTGCACATCACCTGGATATCGTTGCGGATGTGCTTGGGGAACATCGGGCGCAGACCGCGGTCGATAACGCGGCCGAGCAGGACGTAGTCGTCGCCCGGGCGGCCTTCGCGCTTGCGGAAGCGGGAACCGGCGATCTTGCCGCCGGCGTAGAACTTCTCCTGGTAGACCACCTGCAGGGGCAGGAAGTCGACGCCGTCGCGCGGCTTGGCGCTGACGGTGGTGGTGCCGAGGGCGACAGTGCTGCCCATGGTGCAGACGATGGAGCCGTTCGCCTGGCGGGCGAGCTGGCCGGACTCGACGATGAGCTGCTTATCGCCCAGTTCGAGCGTGAACTTTTTGGACATACGGATAGGGGGTAGGAATGGCGCAAGGGCGCCTGGTCCTCCTGCCCCGGATGGATTCACATCTCAGTCCCCTCTCTAGAGGACACTGGGACGTAAACCCACGAGTGGGACGGAAGACGCCTCCATGGTACACCGACGCGGCATTTCTGGCCATCGAAAAAACCCTCGGACATGCGTCCGAGGGCGTGCCAGCGCGGAGCTGGCGGGGGTATCAAGAGGCCACGGTGGTGGCCATGCGGCGTGAGCGCGGACGGTTGGGCGCAGCGGCCGCGCGGACGGCGAGGATCTCGGCCACGGTGCGGGCGATTGCCAGCACGCGCTGCCCGCTCGGCTTCAGCTTCACAGGCCACTCGTGCCCGGGCCTGGCGCGAAGCGTGAATGGCGTGATCTCCAGCACGCCGGTGATCCAGCCGTCGCCACGAGCGAGATCGCTCGGTTTCATCTCGATCTCATCATCGCGGACGACGAGCTTGTGGCTGTTCGACGGCAGAGCCGCGAAGACCCGGTCAAGGACGGCGGTAGCGGCGATCAGGTCGGCGGCCAGGGCACGACCGTCTTGGAGGCGGTCGATCGTCTTCCACGGATTCCACTCCGCGAGCTGCTCGGCTTCCAGGTTCGGCGTCAGCGGCACGCCCAGCAGGGCGTAGCGCACGGCGTCCCAGGCGGCGGGCCAGTCGGGCAGAGCGATGGCGGCCTCGGCGACCGCGAGCCAGTAGCGGCCGGTCTGCAGCGGACGGGGCGACAGCTTCTGCCACGTCAGCATCTGCGGAACGGGCGTGGGCCGGAACTCTGCCACGATCGACAGAACTTCCGCGGGCGTGAACGGCACGAGCGCCCAGTGGTCGGGCAGCAGCTCCAGGCAGGCCGCCTCGAAGCGCTCGATCCGGACGGGGTAGCGCTTTTTGACCAAGGCGCTGCGGAGCAGGGCGGCGCGGCTATCGGCGTTGCTCAGGCTGCACAGGCGCAGCAGGTCGAGGCCGCAGATGTCTACGGCGAGGGCCGTGATGACCTGCTGGGCCAACGGCCGCAGGTCGGGATAGTCGGAGAACGGCAACGCATCGGGCGCAGCGTTCAGCATGGTCAGGATCCGGGCGACTTCGGGTGAGCGGGCGGTCGTCGTAGCCACGAGTCTGTCTCCAAAATGGGACTCTTGATGGGGTGAAAGTACGGAATCGGACACCCAAAAGGTTCCGACCGGCGCAGGGTAGGACTGTGTCCGGGGAATGGCAACGTTTCTTGTCTTGTTCAGGCGTGATGCTTCACGAACGCCTTGGCCACGCCCGAGACGAACGGCAGCGATTCGATCTGCTCCTTGGAGAGGAAGGCCGCGCCTTCGCCTTCGTTCACCACGAATTCGCCCCAAGTGATGGGACGCACCGCCTCGAACATGGTGACTACGGCCGTGACGCCGTTATGCGGGTTGTGCCACGAGATGCTGCCGGCCTCGCGCACGTCCTCGGGACGCAGGCGGACGCCCAATTCCTCGTGCGCCTCACGCAAGGCTGTTTCCAAATCGGTCTCACCCTCTAGTGCGGCACCGCCGAAGAGCGAGAAACATAACGGATCAGATGAAGCCCAGTCATCGCGGAATTGCATGAGGATGCGGCCGACATGGTCGCGGAGGATGATGCCGGCGCAGCGCTTGGCGGTCATGGCGACGAGCATAGACGAAAAAGGCGCCGCTGGGGCGCCCTCTTCTTAGAGCGATGGTGGTGGGCTCACTTCTTGAGCTTGTTCTTCTCGATGACCTCCTGGTAGTGGCCGGGGTTCTCGCGCTGGAGGTACTTGAGGAGATCACGGCGCTGGGCGACCTTGCCGAGCAGACCGCGGCGGGCGGAGTGGTCCTTCTTATGATCCTGCAGGTGGCCCGTGAGCATCTCGATCTCGGTCGTGAGCAGGCGGATCTGCACCGACGGCGAGCCGGTGTCCTTCTCGTGGGTCTGGCTCTGCTGGATGAGCTTCTTCTTGTTCTTCTTCTTGATGGCCATGGGGCGGGGGGAAGGAGGACGTGGAAAGAATCCTTGCCGAGCCGCAGGGGCATGTCGCCTCCCGCAGCACGGACGTGGGACGTATTGTAAGCGCCGGACCGGGCAAAGCAAGGTAGGCACCAAACCGATGGCTGCATCAAGCCATAAAAATCTAGCCCAGTGGACTTTCGTCCACCAATGGTACCATGTCGGCATGACCCCCTTCGAGATCGTCCTCAGCCTCGGCCTCGCCGCCATCGTCGGCCTCTTGTTCTGGAAGCGGCAGCCGCAAGGCGACAGCGCCTCGCCGGAACTGGAGCGCGAGAACGCCAAACTGCACGCCTCGTTGGAGGCCGCGCAGAAGGAGGTGGGCAGGTTGCAGAGCGAGCTGGAACTGCAGAAGGGTGAGTTCAAGGAGCTGCAGGGCAAGGGCAAGCAGCTGTCGGTGCAGTTCACCGAGACCAAGAACGACCTGGAGCACGCCAAGCGCGACGCCGAGGAGCTGCAGAAGAAGCTGGCCAAACACGAGGCCGCCGCCGAGCGCCACGAGAAGGAGCGCGCCACCGAGCTGCAGAAGCTGGAGGCCGCCAAGATCAGCCTGGACCAGGAGCGCATCCGCGTGCAGCGCGAAGACGAGGAGAAGCTGGCCCTGGCCGAGGCCGAGCGCGACCGCGTCTGGGCCGAGCACGAGAAGAGCGTGATCGCGACGATGCAGGCGCTCTGCAAGCAGCCGGCCTACGCCTTCACCTGCTACACCAACACCGAGCTCCCCGACGGCTTCGACGGCAGCCTGAAGCCCGACGCGATGATCGAGTTCCTCGACCAGTACGTTATTTTCGACGCCAAGAAATCGAAGAGCGAGAGCCTCTCGACCTACATCAACAACACCGTGAAGGCGACGGTCACTAAGGTGAAGAAGAACCCGAAGATCGCCAGCATGATTTTCCTAGTGGTGCCGAGCGAGGCCATCTCGGAGCTGAAGGCCCACCACGCCGTGCACGAGGGCTACACCTTCTACGTCATCTCGCCCGAGGCGCTGGCGCCCATCCTGGCCAGTCTCAAGCGCATCACCGCCTATGAGTTCGCCGAGCAGATGGACCCGCAGCAGCGCGAGAACATCGTCCAGCTCATCGCCGAGTACGACTTCCACGTGAACTTCCGCAACGCCGTCGACCTGGTGGTCTCCAAGATGGGCGCCGAGCTGAGCAAGAAGGCCGAGCGCCTGGACCAGGCCATGGCCGACGAGATCGCCCAGCGCAAGCAGCCGATGAACGCCAAGGTGTCGCTCGCCGCCAGCGAGCTCAAGCGCTTGGTAGCCTCCACCGCCGCGCAGGAAGCGATGATCGACGAGCTGGCCGCGCCGCGCGCGCTGGTGGACGGCGCCTTGATGGCCGCCGTGCAGTCGGCCGTCGCGAAGAAGAAGGACTGACGTGCCATCAGTCGCGACACCGTTTACACTCTCCGCCGTGCCCGCGATTTCCGCTGACCAACTCCTCGGCTCACTCAACCCCCAGCAGCGCCTGGCCGCCGAGACTACGGAGGGTCCGGTGCTCATTTTGGCGGGCGCCGGCAGCGGCAAGACCAAAGCCCTGACGCACCGCATCGCCCATTTGATGAGCAAGGGCGTCGAGCCCTGGCAGATCTTGGCCGTTACTTTCACCAACAAGGCCGCCGCCGGCATGAAGGACCGCATCCGCGCGCTCCTGCACCTGGCCGGCGAAGACGAAAGCAGCCTCATCACGCCGGGCGCCGGGCGCATGCCCACCATGGGCACGTTCCACTCGGTCTGCGTGCGCATCCTCCGCCGTGACATCGAGCACCTCGGCCGCGACCGCAGCTTTGTGATCTACGACAGCGACGACCAGGAGCGCCTGATGAAGGAAGTGCTTAAGGAGATGAAGGTGGATGAGTCGACGCTCAAGCCCAAGGCGGCGCTCTCGGCCGTCAGCCGCTGGAAGTCGGAAGCCTACCTGCCGAAGGACGCGCACACGCAGGCCACATCGGCCCGTTTGGAAACGATGGCCAACGCCTACGAGGGCTACCAGAAGGCAATGGCGGCGGCGAACGCCATGGACTTTGACGACCTGCTCCTCGAGACCGTCCGCCTCTTCCACGAGTGCCCCGACGTGCTCGCGCGCTACCAGGCCACCTGGAAGTACCTGCACGTGGACGAGTACCAAGACACCAACCACGTTCAGTACCTGCTCATCATGCTGCTGGCCAAGACGCACAAGAACCTGTGCGTGATCGGCGACCCCGACCAGTCGATCTACGGCTTCCGCGGCGCCGACTTGCGCAATATTTTAGAGTTTGAAAAGGAGTACCCCGACGCCAAACGCATCAAGCTGGAGCAGAACTACCGCTCCACGCAGCTGATCCTGACGGCCGCCGACGCCGTTATCGCCCAGAACCCCAACCGCCCCGAGAAGACGATGTTCAGCGACCGGAAGGAGGGACCAAAGGTGCTCATCCAAGAGCTGCGCGACGAGCGCGCCGAGGCCGAGGAAGCGATTCGTGCGGCCAAGCAGATGGCCAAGGAAGGCGTCTCGCTCGGCGAGCAGGTGATCCTCTACCGCACCAACGCCCAGTCCCGCCTCTTCGAAGAAGCCTGCCTGCGCGAGGGCCTCCCCTACCGCCTGCTCGGCGGCGTGAAGTTCTACGCCCGCCGCGAGGTGAAAGACGTGCTCGCCTACCTGCACGTCATTCTGAATCCTCGCGACACGCTCTCGCTGCTGCGCGTCATCAACGTGCCGTCGCGCAAGATCGGCCAGACCACGCTTGAGAAGATCCAGGCCCACTGCCAGGCCCAGGGCCTGACGCTCTGGGACGCCATCCAGGCACCCGAATCGATCCCAGGATTAGATGCCGGCGTGCGCCAGCGCCTGGCCGTGTTCGCCGCGCTCATCCTGCGCTTCCGGAGCCTCTCCGAGAGCCGACGCGTGGGCGAACTGACGCACCAACTGCTCGACGCGCTCAACATGCACCAGTGGCTGATGGACGACGAAGAGGGCGAGGAGCGGTGGCAGAACGTGCTCGAACTGCTCTCGGTCATGCAGAAGTACGACCACCTGGAACCGATGAGCTCGCTCACCGCTTTCCTCGAAGAAGCCGCGCTCGTGTCGGAGGCAGATAAATTGCAGGACGACGGCCTGCCCTCGCTGACGCTCATGACGGTGCACCTCTGTAAGGGACTCGAATTTGAACACGTGATGGTTGCCGGCTGCGAGGAGGGCATCTTCCCGCACAGCTCCAGCCTGCTCGACCGCGCGCAGATCGAAGAGGAGCGCCGCCTGATGTACGTGGCCATGACCCGCGCCAAGACGCACCTGCGCCTGCTGCTCACCAGGAGCCGCCTGCTCTGGGGCCAGCGCCAGACCAACGCCAAGAGCCGCTTTTTGGACGACGTGCCGGCGGACGTGAGCGAGCGCCGCAGCGACGACGTCCTCTCGGCCTTCGCCTGGGCCAGCGAGCGCGCCGTCACCTACCCCAGCCGCAGCAGCGGCCGCAAGCTCGATCCCTTCGTACAGCAGGACGTGGCGATCGAATTCAATCAAGACTTGGGCAACGACGAGGATTCGCAGACGTCCATCGACGTCGGCAGTCGCATCGAGCACGCGAGCTTCGGCCAGGGCACGGTCAGCAAGCGGCGCGGCGACGTGATCGACGTGCGCTTCGACGACGGCCGCGTAAAGACGCTCGCGCTCAGCGTGGCGCGCGTGAAACTGCTCTAATCAAAAGGACCCCCGCCGCAAGCGGCGAGGGTCGGTGGTGTTTTGGGGTGGCCTGAGGGAATCAGGTCACTTCTTCGGGGGCTCCTCCTTCTTCTTCGTCTGGTCGTCGTACTTCACGCCCTCCGGGATGCCGATGAAGACTTTCGGCGTCAGGGGCGTGCCGCCGTAGCGGACGGTGAGCTTGCTGCCGCCCACGGGCGTCACCACGGCGGTGCGCTCGCGGACGATCAGCTTCTGACCGCCGCCCTCCAGCTTCTCGATGACGACCTTGGCTTCCGTGCCGAGGTACTTGGACTTCTCGGTGGCGTAATCGACGCCGGAAGGGAGCATGACAACCACGTCCTTGCCCGCGGCGTAGACGGTCACCAGCGAGGTGTCCTTCTTCGCGGGGGTGGGGGCCGGGTCGTCGGCGTGGACGGGGTTCGAGACGGCGCAGAGCGCCAGCGCCAGGAAGGCGCAGAGGATGAGACGCATCGGACAGGTCCTCGAAGCGAAAGATCGGGTTTCAACACCATGAAAACCATACCATATTATGCGTAATATGGCAAGTATAGGGCTGGAAAAAGCCAAAGAAAAGCCCCCAACACTGATGTGTGCTGGGGGCCCGGTCTCTCGACCTATCGTTGCCTACTTATTCCTCGCGCTTGCCGTACTCGGTCAGGCTGCCTTCAGCCTTGAAGTGGTACCCCTGGTCCAGGCAGGCGTAGACCCGCTGGACGTTCTGCCAGTATCCCCGGACCACTCCCCATTGGACGGTGCCCTCGCTCGGCTTCATCTCCTTCTCAAATGGCTCCCGCTTCGCGCTCGTCACCATCGTCAGGGTCAGCTCGTCGTCGTTGGACTCGACGCCGTTGAAGTGAAAACCCTTGATCTCGTAGCGGATCGTCGCCTGCCCGGGATGCGTGCGGAAGGAGTACGTCGCCTCCAGCAGTTCGCGGCTGTCGCCGTTCGAGGAGCGATACAGTTGCAGCTGCGTCGCACCCTTCTCGACGACCCCATACACCCCGCCACCCGGACTGAAGTCGAAGCTCACGCTGTCGTCTTTCACCGGCTGGATCCGGATCTCCTTCGCCTTCTCCGTCTCCAGCAGCACGACGGCCTTCTTTTCCTTGTCGTACCCGAGCAGCCGGCTGCCGTCCTTGTTCAGGAGCAGCTTGCCGAGCCCGCCGGCCGTCGAGAGCAGCCTGCCCTCGCGCCGGATCGTCAGCATGCCACCCTTCACCGTGGCGACCGTTCGGCCGTCATCCGAGCAGACAGCGCCGGCACCTTTCTCCCCTTCCCATTCCGGCCGGCCCTTCACGAAGCCAATCTCCTTGCCAGTCTCGACATCGATCGAAGCCGTACCGTTCCGCCAGAGCACGTGCACCTCGAGCTCCGAGCCATCCTGGCTCAGATGCATCTGCGG
>JAGOUB010000108.1 GCA_018061525.1 Candidatus Peribacteraceae bacterium | reverse complement strand
CCGCTCTGCGCGGTCGGGTCCTCGTCGCCGTACGCGCTGTCGTTGTTGCCGAACACCGCGTCGATCTCGGACTTGGCCTCGCGCATCAGCTCCAGCCACGCCTGGATGTCCGCCTTGTCGCTGCCCAACTGGAAGTTCCGCGGGTCCTTCACCTTCAACACGAAGTTCCCGCGGGCCAGCGCCTCGGCGACCTGCTGTTCGGTCTTGCCGCCCAGGTCCTCGCCCGCGCCACCGTAGACCAGCCAGCGCGACCGGAGCGACTCGTTCAGCCGCGAGCGGGCGACGTTCACCTCCTCCTGCGGCGGGATGCCCAGCTCGACCAGGCCGTAGGGTCGGCCCTCGCGGTCGCGCTTGGCCCAGATCGCCACGAAGGGGAGGCGGCCGAACGGCAGGTCGCTCTTAGCGTTGAACAGGACGCGCTTTGCGCCGATGATCGTCTTGTAGTAGCAGCGGCGGTGACCCTCGCGGATGTCGCCGCCCGCGTCGAGCAGCTGCGCGAGCATGCCCTGGTCGACCTCCTCGGGGTAGAAGCGTAGGCCGTTGGGCAGCTCCAGGTACTCGGTCGCTTCGCGCTTCCACCAGTGGTGTTCGCGCAGCTCGACGCGGCGGCGCTCGCCGGGTCCGCCCTGGTCGCGCGGCGGGGACACGGTCCCGTAGTGCGTGTCCGGCTGCTCCTGGTTGTTGTAGTCGCCCTGGATGACGCGCTCGTCGTCGTCCTCGGGCATGTTCGCGAACGCGGCGGCGCGGATCTCGTCTTCGAGGTGCGGAGCCAGGGCGATCGCGTCCTCGACGTCGACGATCCGCCGGCGGACGGCGTACTTCGCGTCGTAGGTATCGGTCCGCCGGCTGTGGGGGTCCAGGTACATCTCGTCGGGGTCGACGCGCTCGCAGACCTCCGGCGGGACCTCGGGGTCCGAGTCGTCGTACCCCAGCTCGATCCAGCCCATCGGGCCAATGATCGCGTCCTCGAAGGCCTCGGAGAAGGCGTACTTGGCCTCGGTCAGGCGGGCGATGGACTTCAAGCCGTGGGTCATCGCGGCCGCCGGCAGGATGTCGTCCTGCCCGACGGGGCTTGCCTTCCAGTCGTAGCGGCTGGCGCGCTCGCGGCCGCAGATGTTGTCCACGGCCTTGCCCAGCAGGTTGATGACGATCGCGGGCTTGCCGTCCTTGCGTAGGGCCTCCTTCTGGGTCTCGGTCCACTGGAGCATGTGGTAGTAGTCGCGGGCCTTGTGGGCCTTGGCGCGCACGGGCTCCCACCAGCGGCGGGCCTCGTACCAGTCGGAGTCCATGCGGCGGATCAGGTCGGCTTCTTCCTGGTCCATCGGCGCGCCGCCCGATGCGCCCTCGAAGGCTTCGAGCACGTTCATCAGGACACCATCCAGTCGCGGCGCTCGGCCTGGCGGTCGCGCCAGCCGGTGGCCTTCGGGGTCGCCTTCTTCGGCTTCCACTCGTGAAGCAGGCAGAAGGCCTTAACCGTGTCGTAGGGGTGATCCTCGGTCTTCTTCGAGACCAGCTCGGGCTGGTGCTCGTCGTAGGTGAGGGTCGGCAGGGTCCGCACGGTGTGCGGGCAAGCCTCGTTGATGAAGACGATCCCCGGCACCTTGTCCGTGCGCGGGTTGCCGGCCTCGTCCTTCTCGACCTTGAGGCGCTCATGCAGCGCGTTCTTGCCAGCCAGGCGCGTGCCGGGCGAGGCGTCCCAGGGGTCGAAGTACACGCCCTCGTCCTCGAACCACTCCGCGAACTGGCGCGCGTCGCCCATCTGGCGGCCCTTGCGGTGCCAGAGGTCGGGGCCGCTGTAGGCCGCGCTGATGCGCTCGCCCGTCTCGGCTTCGATCGCCTTGATGGCCTGCGCCACGACCGAGCCCTCTTCCTCGCTGCCGACGTTGGCCTCGAACGTGCCGTCGGGGTTGCGCTTCGCGCCGTACATCTCGCGGTAGACCCAGGCCCGCCCGTCGTGGTCGACGGCGATCCAGAGCACGCAATACGGGTGCGCGAAGCCCCAATCCATCAACCGGAAGCGCAGCCACTCCAGCGGCACGCCGTCCTTGCCGAGCGGCTCGTTCTTCACGTGCTCGGCGAAGCGCGCGCGGTCCCAGGTGTGAACGCCCTTGACCAGGCGGAACACTTGGCCGGTGAAGGCGTCCCAGTCGCCGTCGAGGTAGGCGCGGCGCTCGGCCTCGGGCCAGCTCTCCAGCGACGCCCGGTATTCGCCCGTGCGCTCGCCCGTGACGGGGTCGACGGGGTCGATGGTGGGGTTGTCCTCCAGGCGGCCGGGCAGGAAGACGCGCGCCAGCCCCTTCTTGTCGTGCTGGACTGTGTGCGGCGGAACGGACATGAAGCGGGCCTGGACCCACGCGTGACCCTCGCCGCCCGGGTTGGTGAAGCCGACGGCCTGCATTGGCACGTCACGGCCGTTGCGGAGGCAGCCCAGCAGCTTGAGCCAGTCGGCTTCCTTGGTGATGCAGCGGGTCAGCTCGTCGACCAGGATCAGCGTGTACTCGTGGCCCCAGTAGATGCCGACGCCGCGCTCGAGGTGCCCGAACTTGATGCGCCCGCCGTTTGGGAAGCGCCACATGTGCTTCTGCGCGTTGTAGCGTCCGCCGGCCCGCCGGAACATCGGGGCCACCTTCTCCTCCAGGTCGATCAGCTCCTGGTAGGACTGGCGCAGGATTAGGGCGGCGGCCCCCTTGGCGCCCCACTTCAAGACGTGCTTGAGCGCAAGCGGCCCGATGACCGTCGACTTGCCGGAGCCCTTGGCGCCGCCGACCAGCATCTCGCGGATCGGGCACTTCATGACCCGGCGCTGGAAGCCCGGGTGTGCGCGCCAGGCGACGAGGCGGCTACCCTTCGCGAGTTCAGCCATCTAGCCAATCCTCCGAGGTGCCGTCGAGGACCACGACGCCTTCGTCTTCGCCGCCTTCGCCAGGCTGCGCGGGCTGGTCCAACCCGTGGAACCGCGCAAGCTCCTTGAGGGCCGACAGTGGGTCAACGACCTTGAGGCGGAGGGCCTTGCCATGCTGGTTGACGGTCTGCCCGACCTCGGCGACCAGGGACCGCACGTCGTCGGGGAGGTCAGCGGAGGGCTTGAAGGCGACGCCGTCGGGCCCCCAGTCAGCCAGGAGGTGCATCCCGCCGCGGGCGATGGCGGTGAGGCGGCGAAGGACCTCTTCGCGGGACATGATGGCGTCGTCTGCGGCTTGGTCGACCAGGGCGCCTGCAACGCGGGCCGGGAGATCGCGTTGCACTCGGGTTGCAACCTCGTTGCGGCGAGCACCCCAACCTTCGCGGCTGGCGCGGCTTTTGATGGTTGCAGCCGGGATGCCGAACTGCCGAGCCAGCTCCTGCGAGTCGACGCCAGCGATGTACGCGGCTTCGACGGCGCTCCAGTCCCGGCGGGCTGGCTTGCGAGGCGAGGGCACAAGGGCGGGGTCTCCTCAAGCGAACGCCCCCACCT
>JAGOUB010000107.1 GCA_018061525.1 Candidatus Peribacteraceae bacterium | reverse complement strand
GGAGGGACGGAATGAGCAGCAGCGGGATGGCGCCGAGCACGCCCAGGCCGGAGCCGAGCAGATCCCCGAGCGTTTCGGGGTGGCCGGGCAGCAGGTCGGGCAGGGTGACGAGGAAGTTGAAGGCGGCGTGCAGCAGGGTGGCGGCAACCAGACCGAACGAGACGGAGGCGACGCGGAAGAGAGCGACGCGATCGATGCCCGTCAGGCGCTCGGCCAACTGCCACAGGCGGAAACGGTGGCCGCGCTCGGTCTCGGCCAAGTACGACGGCGCGAAGGTGGCCAAGCCGAGGAAGTACCCGAAGACACCGGTGGAGACGATGTGCACCATGCTCGTGAGCACCGAGCGGCCGGCGGCGTTGCCGAAGAAGGCGGCCAGGTCCGGCACCGACGGCGTAATGAGCGTGTCCTGCACGAAACGCACGAAGTACGATGGATTGACGATGTTCTCGGCGAAGGCGAAGCCCACGGCCGTGATGACCGCGAATTGCATGACGTCGTCGATGCTCGTCGCCAGCGGCACGCCGGACTTGCGCACCACCCAGGCCTTGCTGCCCTCTTCGATGAGGCCGACGAAGCCGTAAGCCAGCAGCGCTCCCAGCACGCCGGCGTCCACCGGGATGCCGCCGAGCATGCCGTCCACGAACGACTGCGAGGTCTGGTTGAAGCTCTCGGGGACGATCCTAAAGACGAAGAACTGCATCTCGATCCCGCGGCGCACCAGCACGTCGTAGAACAGGATCGGCACCGTCGAGAGCATGCCGCCGAAGAAGAGCAGCAGCACCGAGCTGAGACGCTCGCGGTGGTATCGCAGGAAGAGCGTGCACCAGATGACCGTGGGCACCAGCGCCGTCAGGGCGGCCAGCAGGTAGAGCCAGCGCCGCTCGGTCGGCTCATCGAGGAGCATGAAGAGCGTCACCCAGGCGATGAACGTGCCCAGCATCACCACGCGCGTGTCAGTCTCAAACCCGCCGAAAAGGATCTTCCAGCCGATGGCCAGCAGGATGATGCCGAAGGCCATCAAATAGGAGTTGTCGACGAGAGTCGGATCGAGAAAGCGCTGCACGCAACCAATGAGCGCCAGCGAGAGGAGGCTGCCGAATAGGCAGGCGAACAGCAGGTGCGTGGGGCGGTGCCAATGGAAGCGGCGGACCAGATCAAAGCACGCGAGCATGCCCACCAAGGTGAAGACCGTCAGGGCCGGCGTGAGGGAGAGGGAGTCCGTGATCATCAATCTTTTTATTCTACCATTTTCCGTGTTTTTTCGCAACGACAAGGAGTGGGAATCGCGGCCAAGGGACGGGCAAAACCGGCCATTTTCTGGTATCATGTCCTGATTTGAACACACACAAACACCAGTCGCCCTTCGTGGCCTTGGCCGAACCCTTGCTCCTGTGGCTCTTCGTGGGCTGCCGCGCCATCTACTTCTGCATGACCTTCGGGCGCGAGGCCGGCTTCGACAGCGGCGCCCACCTCGAGATGGTCGAGCGGCTCGGCTGGTTCGACTTCGTCCTGCCGATCGGCCGCTACTTCTACTCGTACCACCCGCCGCTTGGGTTCTTGCTAGCCAAGTTCTTCACGCTCTTTGGCTTCTCACCGCTCCAGGGCGTGCAGCTGCTCAACGCCATCGCCTCGGTGGCCACGGTACTGCTGGTGCGCGCCACGCTCCGCCGCTGCAACCTGCTCGACCGCCCGGTGCCTGTCTTCTTTCTGTACCTCTTCGCCTGCCTGCCCATCCAACTCTTCCTGGCCTCGAGCGTGAACCTCGACGTGGTCATGGCCGCGATCGCCGCCCTCGTCACGTACCTCTCAGTCTGGCTCTTCTGGCACGGCGGCACCGACAAGCAGACGCGCGTCACGCTGGCACTTGGCATCGCCGTAGCCATCGCCGCCGCCCTACTCATCAAATTCTCGGGTCTGCTCTTCGCCGGCATCCCCGTGCTCGTGGCCCTCTGCTCGCCGCAGCGCACGTTTAAGCTGGCAGCAGGCGCAGGCGTCCTGGCCGCGGCCGGACTTCTGCTCATCTCGCCCTATTACGTCAGCCGCTACTACCTGCCGACCGGGCACTTCTTCCCGACCAACCTGGAGATCTTCGCCTCGGCCGAGATCGCCCAGGCCCGCGCCGCCCGCGACGAGAAGGGATTGGAGTTTTTCTTGGAAATGGCGAAACCTTCCAGCTTCCACGGCGCCGCCGGCCAGGTCGGCCGCGACTTCGACACCATGCGCTTGGCCGACGCCTGGCAGGACGTGTGGGTAAAGGAGAACCACATGGGCCCTGTGCGCACGCCGGCAGCCGGCCGTGTGCTGGGACAGGCTGAGCGCGCGGCCGCCGGCGTGCTGGTGATCGTGGGACTCCTCGTGACGCTCTTGCGCCTGGGCCGCCGCGACGAGTGGCAGCGCCTTGGCCTGGTCTGGCTGGGGTTCACCTGCGCGCAGCTCGGGGCCTTCATCTCGTACCTCTATAGCCAGCCGGTGGCCAGCTGGTCCCCTACCAAGGGCATCTATCTGGCCTGCTCGCTGCCAATCTTGGCGTACGCTTTGGCCGTCGTAGTTCCCGAAGGCTCAGGCCGGCGCATTGAGCTGATCCAGAAAGCGGCACTCGTGGGCGTAGCGGTCTTGCTGGTGGCCCACCACCTGTTGCCGATCCAGTAACGATGCCGGCCAATCGCCGCAAAAAGCTGTCAATGGTGATCGTATTCGGCGACGACCGGCAATGCCGTAGGATGCCGGCATGAAGTCCTCCTCACTCTTCTCGCCCTCCCCCCGGCTGGCCTGGTGGCTCTGCCTGGCTTTCGTCACCGCGCTGTCGTTCACGACCTACATGGTCCGCTACGACCAGCCGCAGGCGTTCTTCTGGGATGAGAATTACCACGTCGCTGCCGCCCAGAAATACCTCAGCGGTGTCTACTTCATGGAGCAGCACCCGCCGCTGGGCAAGCTGCTGATCGCGGCCGGCGAAGCGCTGGTGGACGCCAACCCCATCGACAACCAGTTCGCCGATACGGACTACGCCCGCAACCCGCCCCCCGACTTCAAATTCTCCGGCTATCGCCTCTTCCCCGCCTTACTGGCCTGGCTGACGGCGCCCCTCCTATTTATCTCGTTCTGGCTTATCGGCCGCAACCTGTCGGTCGCCACGTTCGGTGCATTCCTCTACGCGTTCGACAATGCTCTCATCGTTCACTCGCGCGGCGCCATGCTCGAGTCGCCGCTCATGTTCTTCTCGGTGGCCACGATCCTGGGCTTCCTGCTGATGCTGCATAACGCCGACCGTAAAAAGGAGCTATTCCTCTGGAGCGCGGTGTTGTTCGGCGCAGGCTTTGCGGCTGCCGTCACCACCAAAGTCGTCGGCCTTATCCTCATCTTGCTCGTGCCGGCGCTGCTCTGGATCCTGTGGCCCAAGCGCCAGACAGTCCTGAAAGGTCTCGGCGCGGCCGCCCTGGCCTTCGGTGTGGTGTA
>JAGOUB010000106.1 GCA_018061525.1 Candidatus Peribacteraceae bacterium | reverse complement strand
GCGCCACCGCCACGATGCGCTGCGTCACCTCGGCGACGAACACCCACTGCAGCCGGTAGTGCACCTGGAAGATCACGCGCAGCGTTCCCGCCAGCAGCGTGAAGACCGGCACGAAGGCGCAGAGCGTCACGGCCAGCGGCAGCGGCGTGCCGTGCCAGGCTGGGATGACCCAGGCCACGGCCACAGCCAGCGCGAAGCTCACCGCCGTGATCACGCAGCGCAGCACGATCACCGCGCCCACCACGCCGCGCTTGTCCTCGCTGCGGCTCACCTCACGCACGGCCACGGCGTACAGACCGAAATCGGCGATGATGCCGAAGATCTGCAGATAGCCGTAGGCTGAGTTGTAGAAGCCGGCCAGGTTCTGGCTGAGTCCCGTCGCCACCAGCTTCACCGTCACCACGCTGATGGCCGCCATCGCCAACTGGCTGGCGAGCTGCCACAGGGTGGAACTGGCGATCTGCTTGGTGGACACGGCGCCAGTGTACACAAGAAAAAGCCCCTCACCGGCGAACCGGGAGGGGCGAAAAGGGCAGGAGACAATAGGGGGATCAACGGGCCAGGGCGTCCGCGATCAGGTCGTTCATGAAGCGGATGAAGCCTTCGGCGGACCCGCGGTTGCCGCTGATGGTCGTCTTGTCGGCGTACTGGCGCTTGGCCCACTTCGGCTGGTTACCCGTGGTCGAGATCGAGGCGAAGACCCCAGGGTGCTTTTGGCTGTGGTAGAAGCCGTAGACGGCCGTACCGCTGCGGCCTTCCATGTGCTCGTCGAGCAGGATGATGTCGGTGTCGGGATCGATGATGACCATGCTGCCGGCCTGCTGGTGGATCATCTGGACGGTCAGTCCCGGCCAGATCTTCATCAGGAAGCCGAACATGATCAGCACGATGTTCTGGTCGTCCGCGATCGCGACCTTGAGGGGTTTCGGCGGCACGACCATCAGCGGCACCAGCTCGGCGGCCTGGCGGATGAGCGAGAACGGGGCACTGGCGGGCGGGGGTAGCCAGCTCGGGTCCACGGTCCGCTCGGCGGCGCCGGCGTGGCGGGCGTAGGCATTCCGCTCCTTCATGCTCGCCTCGAGCGCGTCCTGCCAGTGTCCCTCGCGGCCGTTGGTGATGGCGTCGATGACGGCGTCGAGGTTCGGGAGAGCCAAGAGGGCGGTGGCGGGGTCGATGCGAAAGGCGGTGAACATCGCCTGGTAATCGGCGTAGTCGGTGGAGCTCAGGCTCCAGTTGGGGTCGGTGATCATTGTTCTTTTCTCCTGCCGTTGGTTGTGAAGGACGTCGCGGTACTTCCGCGTCGTTAGTGTTATTGAAACATAATTATTAATTTATAGCAAGGAAAGCGCCGAAGAACGGTTTCCAGTCGGTTCAGGGCTTTTCTTAGCTGTCCGGCGGCGACGATGGCGGGTCCGGACGGGTGCGGCAGGGGTGGCGAGCTTCGGGATGCGCTTAGGCTGTTCGCGGCGAGCGGGACGGGGCGTGACGGCAAGTGTCGCCTTCGGCTTTGCCACGGTCGAGCGGCGGGACTGCCGCTGGCGCACAGGGGCGGTGGGAGCAGTCGTCTTGGCCGAGAGGCGGCTGCGCAGCGAGTCGAGCGAGACGGTCGAGCGACTGAAGGGTGCAAGCAGCTTGCTCGCCGAGCGCGCGTCGGAGACGACGAGTGACTTGAGCTTGCCGGCCTGTGACAGGTGCGTGAGCAGCGACAGAAAGTCGCCGTCGCCCGAAAGCAGGATGGCCTGGTCGAACTGATTCCACTCAAGCATCGTCTTGAGCACCAGGTCGGTGTCGACGTTGCCCTTGATGACAGTCTTGCCGGCAACGGTGTGCTTCACAGTCGGCTTGAAGATGAGTTCGTAGCCCGCCATCTTGAGCGAGGCGTAGAGCGGCTCCTGCCCCTCAAGGAAGCCGATGAAGAGGAAGGCCTTGGTGACGCGCTGCTCGGTGCGCAGGTACTCGCGCAGCTGGGCCCAGTTGAGGAGCCAGCCGGCGGCACGGGTGCCGCGGTGGATGTTCTGCGCGTCGATGAAGGCGTAGTTGCCCTTGACGGGCGCGGTGCGGGCGGGCTTCTGGGGAGAAGCGGGGCGCCGCGAACGGTGGTGTGCGGGAAGAATCGGGTTCATGGGAAAGGTTGGATGTTGGTATCGAAAAACGTAGGGGTTGTTTCGATCTCAAAAGGTAAAAGTGTTCTCGGCCCGGCTTAGACCTCGACGACGATGGGGATAACCATCGGCTCGCGGTCCAGCTTACGGTCGAAGTAACGGTAGAGCGCGCCAGTGACGGCCCGCTTGAGCTCCTTGCGGTCCTTAGTGCCGCGGTTGAGCTCGTCCTCGTAGGCTTTCTTGGCGGCCGCGATGATCTCGCGGGTGATGTCGGTCTGCTCGCTGCCGTAGAGGAGGCCGCGGCTGAGGACGTCGGGATCGCCGACCAAGCGCATGCTCTCGGCGTAAGCCTTGAGCACCAGGATGACGGCGCCGGCATTGCTCATCACCTTGCGGTCGGTGAGCGTGCGCTCACCTTCGCCGCCGGACTTGCCGTCGACGATCACGTCCTTGAAGGCCAGCTTCTGCTTGCTCTTGCGGGCGCTGCCGTCGGCGTCAAACTCCAGGATCTCGCCGTTGGCGAGCAGGTGGATCTGGTTGTCCTGGTAGCCGATGGCGCGGGCGATGTCGGCGTGGGCCGATTTCATCATGGGTTCGCCGTGCTCGGGGATGATGTGCTTGGCGCGGACGAGCTGGTGCATGAGCATCAGGTCGCCGGCGTAGCCGTGGCCCGTCACGTGGAGCGCGAGCTCGGTGTTGCGCAGCACGCGGGCGCCCTTCTCGTGCAGGTTGTTGACCACTTTGGCCACCGCGCGCTCGTTGCCGATGATGGTCGAGGAGCTGAGGATGACGGTGTCACCCTTCTGGACGGCGATGTGGCGGTGCGTGCCGAGGCCCATGCGGGCGAGGCCGGCATTCTCTTGGCCCTGCGCGCCGGTGGTGATGATGATCACCTCGTTGGCCGGGATCTTATCCATGCCCGGGCCGGCCTTGCGGACCATGCCACGGGGGGCCTTGAGGTAACCGAGGTTCATCGCGATCTCGATATTCTCCTCCATGCTGCGGCCGGAGAGATAGACCTTGCGGTTCATCTCCTTGGCCACGTCGATGATCTGCTGCACGCGGGTGATGAGCGACGAGAAGGTCGAGATGATCACGCGGCCCTTGGCCTGCACGATCGAATCGCGCAGCGTGGCTGCGATCTCGCGCTCGCTCGGCGAGTAGCCGGGCTTCTGCGCGTTGGTGGAGTCGGCGATGATGGCCAGGACGCCCTGCTTTCCCATCGCGGCGAAGCGCTGGAAGTCCATGGGCGGCTCGTAGAGCGGTTGGAGGTCGATTTTGAAGTCACCGGTGTGGAGGATCGTGCCGTAAGGCGTGTGGAAGGCGATGGCCACGCAATCCGGAATGGAGTGCGTCACGCGGATGAACTCGATCTCAACCTTGCCGACCTTGATGCGGTCGCCG
>JAGOUB010000105.1 GCA_018061525.1 Candidatus Peribacteraceae bacterium | reverse complement strand
CTGGCCACGCTTGCGGCCGTACTCCTGCTGACGATCGTCGTCTGGCCGCGCCTCTGGAGCGACCCGATCGGCGGTCTGGCCGGCGCCATCTTCGACAACACCAGCCGCAGCGACGAGGGCTTCTACCTGGGCATGCACTACGACACGCGTTTTCCCTGGCACTATCTGCCGGTCTGGATGGTCCTGACGGTGCCGCTGGCGTGCTCGGCGCTCTTCCTCTCAGGCCTCGGCTTCGCCGCCTGGGAGCTTCGCCGCCCCAAGCGCTTCCTGTTCGAGCGCCCGCTCCTGCTCGTCGCTCTCCTTTGGATCGGCCTGCCCGTGCTTGCCAAGATGCTCGGCCGCATCGGCCTGTTCGACGAGTGGCGCCACCTGCTCTTCATCTATTCCGCCTTCCTGCTCATCGCTGTCTTCGGCGCCAAGCGGCTCTGGGAAACGCTCGGCACCTGGCCGAGGCGCATCGCGCTCGCGCTCGTGGCGCTGAACATGGCGGCTACACTGGTCTGGATGGTGCGCTGGCACCCCTTCGAGTACCTCTACTTCAGCGTCCCATCCGCGCTCGTGAAGGGCGAGATGGAGATGGATTATTGGGGCCTGTCGTACGTGGAGGGATTGAGGTGGATCGCGGCGAACGACCAGTCGTCGCGCATTCCCGTCTACATCCGCAATGACGTCGGTGTCGGCCACATCTTGATGCTGCCGCCCGCCGACCAAGCGCGCCTCTACGCGGTGAAGAGCTCGGCGCAAGCGCTCTACATCCTCGACACGCTGCGCTGGACGCACTACGAGCCGTCGGTCCCCGAGGACCGCCTCCTGCACGTCGTCACAGCCGACGGTCTGCCCGTGATGTGGGTCTACCGCGGCCCGTTCCAGACCGACAAGCTGCCGGACTACAAGTAAGCCTCAGGCCGCGTGCTCGAGGAGCACCAGGCTGCTGCGGGCGTCCTTCTTATCAGCGACGACGTCGGCCATGGTCAGAATGCGGACGGCCAGGTTCTGGCGCAGCTGGGCGACCACCACCTCCGGCTTCGGCTTGGCGTCGATCGTGATGATCTTGCTGCCGGCGACGCGCAGCTCACCGAGTACGTCGTGCAGCTTCTTGGCCTCCTCCATGCGCTTGTGCGGGTTGAGGTCGTCCTTGCGCACGGGCAGGCCGAGCAGGCGGGCCTGCTCTACGCGGTGGGCGATGCGCGCCAGCGCGATCTCGGCGGAAACCTGGGGATCCCTGTCGAGCTCAAGGTTGAGGATTACGTCCTTGCGGCCGAACTCCTGCATGAGCTTGAGGTAATGCGCCACCTGACCGCCGGTGCGCGGGAAGCCGTCGAGGAACCAGACGCCGTCCGTCTCCAGCTTCGCAAGATCCTCGCGGATCACGGGCGTGATGTACTCGTCGGGCACGAGCAGGCCGCGGTCGCTGTAATCCTTCACCATCAAACCGAACTCCGTTCCGCGCTTGATGTGTCCGCGCACGGTCTCACCTGCCTCGTAGTACGAGGTCGGGATCTCCTGCGCGGCCAGATCGGCGAGCATCGTCTTGCTGATGGTGTTTTTGCCCGCGCCTGGGTAGGAGACAAGCGTGACGGTGTCGGGGTTGTACGAGGAAGGGCGGTGCATACGGAGAAGGGGGATTGGCAACGCAAACAGCGCCTTGCGCGCCGTCCACGACGGTTCGTTGTACCAGGTTCATTTTTTCTACGCAAGGCTCTAAAGGGCCCGGTTTGCCAAGGGAAAAAATACGTCTTTAGCCGCTTGTATGGGCGATTTGGCATGAAGTAGGTAAGGGCCAGCGGACATCGCCGTCTTCTCCCCTGCAGCCTTCGCTGCGGTATTTCCTACCCCTCTTCCGTATGAAGCCGACCAACGATGGACACGACAATCGTGAGGCGAAGCCCGGCCAGGGCCAGGGCAACCAGGGCGACGCAGCTCGCCAGGATGGCGACCGCGGCGACCAGTCCACTCCTGACAAGGAGAAGAAGGACGACGGCGCCCAGGGCCAGAAGCACTAAGCTTCACCCCTACGCAGGAAGGGGCCCTCCTCGCGGAGGGTCCCTCTTTCGTTGTGTCTCTCGATCAGGCCGCGGCCGCGCTCGAGCCGGCCACATAGCCCGTGGTCCAGCAGATCTGCAGGCTGAAGCCGCCGGACGGTCGGTCAAAATCGAGGATGTCTCCGGCCAGGAATAAGTTAGAGAAGAGCTTGGAGCGCATCGTCTTGAACTCCACCTCTTTCAAGCTGATGCCGCCGCCGGTGACGATCGCTTTATCGGCGCCGAGCAAGCCCGAGACATGGAGCGGCACCTCCTTCAGCAAGCGCGCGAACGCCAGGCGCTCGTCGCGCGTCAGCTGGTGCAGCGGCTTATTGGCGGGGATCTTCGCCAGCGCGATCAGCGCGTGGCCCAGGCGCGGCGGGACGATGTCGCCGATGTTATTCTTGATCATCTTGTTCTTGCCGGCTTCGAAGTGGTCGAGCACCAGTTGGTCGACGGCGCCGAGGTCGAGCTTGGGGAAGAGGTCGATGGTGAGCGTGACGGCGCCGTTGGGGAGGAGTGCGCCGATCTCTTTGCTGGAGTTGAGCACCAGCGGGCCGCTGACGCCGATGTGCGTGAAGAGCAGCTTGCCGCTGCGGTTAAAACGCTTCTCGCCGGACTGCCAGGCGGTCAGCTTCACGTCCTTCAGGCTGATGCCGGCGAGCGCCGGAATCCACGGGTCGCTCAGCGTGACGGGCACCAGGGCCGGGTCGGGCTGCACGACGGTGTGGCCGAGTGCCGCCGCCCAAATGAAGCCGTCACCGGTGGAACCGGTCTCGGGCCGCGACTTGCCGCCGGTGGCGAGGATGACGTTGCGAGCAGCGATTTCGCCGTCCTTCAGCGTGATCTTCGCGATGCGGCCGTCTTCGGCGACCAGTCCCGTCACGGCGGACGAGGGGCGCACCTCCACCTTCTGCACCTGCATGTATTGGATGAGCGTGCGCTGTACGTCGGCGGCGCGCTCGCTCTTGGGGAAGGCGCGCTGTTCGGCCTCCACCATGATCGGCAGGCCGTGCGACTCGAAGAATTCTTTGGACGCCTGCGCGTCGAATTGCGAAAAGGCCGAGAAGAGCGACTTGCCCTTCGGTCCGTACTTGTCGACCAGGCGGTGCGTGTCGTACTCGGCGTTGAAGATGTTGCAGCGCCCGCCGCCCGTGATGAGCAGCTTCTGGCCCAAGATCGGATTCTTCTCCAAGAGCACGACCTTGGCGCCGAGCTCAGCCGCGCGCCCGGCGGCGAGCATGCCGGCCGGACCGCCGCCGATGACGGCCACATCGAAAGGTTCGGGTTCCATAGGTATAGGACGATGATAGCAAAAAAGCCTTACCGAAGCGGGATTCTGCGCCGTCCTGAGCCGAGAATATCGCCGATATTCTCCGGTTCAATCGAGGAAAAGAGGGTACTATCTGGCCGCACATGCCCGAGAAGGACATCAAAGCGCCGGCCGTCCCGCCCACCGCGGGTCCTTCCTTGTTCGGCCTGCTTGGCTCGTATAAGGGTTGGGTGGCGCTGCTCGTGGTGCTGGCT
>JAGOUB010000104.1 GCA_018061525.1 Candidatus Peribacteraceae bacterium | reverse complement strand
GGGCGAGCACGCAGGCAGCGAAAGGTTTTTTCTGAAAGCCGGTCAATTGCGGAAGCCCGGCAGGGCGGATTTTTGACCACGGATGGCACGGATGCGCGCGGAAGGAGCGAGGGTCCAATTGTGCAACCGGCCGCACAATGGGCGAGTGGCCAGAGCGGTGGATTGGTTCACGCGAAGAGCGTGCAGTAAAAACAAGACGACATACCGGAACGGGCAGTCGCGGCGTAAAGCCGGCCCTGCGGGTGACGGGCAACAAAAAAGGCCGCGGGGTGAGCCGCGGCCTTTTGAGTCAGTGGTTGTGTTGTGGAGGAGAAAAGCGCGTTGGGGACTACGCGCGGCTCCGTCTGAAAGCATCAGCCATTCTGCATCTGGTGCGGAGCGACGTCGGCGTCCTTCGGGTTGAGCGGAATACGCATGCCGTAGAACGAGCGATAGACGAACACCAGTGCGACGATGAAGATGGCGACGCCGAGCGTGTGCTTGAGGGTGTCGGGCATCTTGACCGCGATCTCGACGGCGAGGAGGCCGAAGAGTGTCGTGAACTTGATGACGGGATTCAGCGCGACGGAGGACGTGTCCTTGAACGGGTCGCCCACGGTATCACCGACGACGGTGGCGGCGTGCAGCGGGGTGTTCTTCATCTTGAGGTCAACCTCGACGATCTTCTTGGCGTTGTCCCAGGCGCCGCCGGCGTTGGCCATGAAGATGGCCTGAAAGAGGCCGAAGAAGGCCATGCCGACGAGGTAGCCGATGAAGAAGAACGGATCGAAGAACGCCAGCGCGAGGCTGAAGCAGAAGATGACCACGAAGATGTTGACCATGCCCTTCTGCGCATACTGGGTGCAGATTTTCACGACTTCCTTCGAGGCGCTCGTGGCCGCGGTGGTGGCATCGAGCTTCATGTTGTCCTTGATGTAGACCACCGCCCGGTAGGCGCCGGTGACGACCGCCTGGGTGGAGGCGCCGGTGAACCAGTAGATGACCGCGCCGCCCATCAGGAGGCCCATGAGGGCTTCGGGGTGGACGAGCGAGAGGCGCTCGAGGACGCTGAAGCGCGGGTCGATGGCGGAGTAGTGCGCCTGCAGCATCATGATGATGCCGAAGACCATCGTGGTCGCACCGACGACGGCGGTGCCGATGAGGACGGGCTTGGCGGTGGCCTTGAAGGTGTTGCCGGCGCCGTCGCCCTTCTCGAGCTGGTGCTTGGCGCCTTCGAAGTCGGGTTTGAAGCCGAAGTCCTTTTCAAGCTCGGCGGCGATGCCGGGCTTTTGCTCGATCTGCGAGAGCTCGTAAACGGACTGGGCATTGTCGGTGACCGGGCCGAAGGAATCGACGGCGATGGTGACCGGGCCCATGCCGAGGAAGCCGAAGGCGACGAGGCCGAACGCAAAGATCGGGGCGGCGAAGCGGAACTGGTCGGGCATCATTGCCTGGAGGGCGGCGTGGCCGGAGAAGTAATACGCGCCGAACATCAGCGTGAGGATGCAGAGGCCGGTCCAGAACGCGGAGAAGTTGCCCGCCACGAGGCCGGAGAGGATGTTGAGCGAAGCGCCGCCCTGGCGGGAGGACGTGACGACCTCCTTGACGTGGCGGCTTTCGGTGGAGGTGAAGATCTTCGTGAACTCCGGAATCAGCGCGCCGGCGATGGTGCCGAGCGAGATGATCGTCGAGAGCACCCACCAGAGGCCGGCGTGGCCGTCGAGCTGGGCGAGCAGCACATAGCTGGCGGCGTAGGTGACTCCGATGGAGACGATGGAGGTGATCCAAACGAGGTTGGTGAGCGGGTGCTCGAGATTGAAGTTCTTCGCGTTACCCCAGACCGCTTTCGCGATGGCGTCGTTGATCCAGTAACTGGCGAGCGAGGTGAGCACCATCAGGATGCGCATGGCGAAGAGCCAGACGATGAGTGTGGCGCAGAGAGCGGGCGAAGCCGCGAGGGCGAGCGCGAGGAAGGCGATGAGCGCGACGCCGGTCACACCGTAGGTCTCGAAGCCGTCGGCAGTCGGGCCGACCGAGTCGCCGGCGTTGTCACCGGTGCAGTCGGCGATGACGCCGGGGTTGCGCGGGTCATCCTCCGGGAGCTGGAAGACGATCTTCATCAGGTCGGCGCCGATGTCGGCGATCTTGGTGAAGATGCCGCCGCAGATGCGGAGGACGGATGCACCGAGGGATTCGCCGATGGCGAAGCCGATGAAGGAGGGGCCGGCGAGATCGCCCGGCAGGAACGCCAGGATGCAGATCATGAAGAACAGCTCGATGGCGACGAGCAGCAGGCCAACGCTCATGCCGGACTTCAGCGGGATGAGGAGCGTGGCGAGCGGGTTGCCCTGGAGGGCGGAGAAGGCGGCGCGGCTGTTGGCGACGGTGTTGATGCGGATGCCGAACCACGCGACGCCGTAGCTGCCGAGGATACCGAGCACGGAGGCCAGCAGGATGACGATGACGTGGCCGGTGGAATTGCCGGACAGCACGCCGAAGTAGTAGCCCATGCAGATGGCGATGAGCACCCAGAGGCTGGCGAGGAACTTGCCCTGCTGAAAGAGGTAGGTCTTGCAGGTTTCCCAAATGATTTGGGAGACGTCGCTCATCGACTTGTGGACGGGGAGGTTCTTGGTCTGGAGGTATTGCATCCAGCCGTAGATCATCGCCAAGCCGCATACGACGAGGCCGAGCATCAGGACGGCTTGACCGCTGAGCGCGCCGCCCAGGAACTGCACGGAGTTCAGATCCGGGATACGGATATCGGCTTCGCTGGCGCGAAGGGTTGGAGTTGCGGATGCAGCCAATGCAGCGGCTGCGCCCAGTTGCCACGATTTAGGGTATATCATAGGGGGGATAGAGGGGAACTTGATGGGCGTGGTTGTGGCGGTGGTGTCATACGCGTGCGAGCCATATTTTTTCTCGCGCTGTGCTGAAAAGTGCCGCTTATCCGTGGACGCGCCGCACTAATGCGCGCTAATGGCTGACTTTCCCCTCACATGCATCACCTGCGTTTCCGCCAAGTTCACCTTGATTTCCACACCAGCGGACTGATTCCCGGCATCGGGACGAAGTTCAACAAGCGCCAGTTTCAAGAGGCGCTGAAAGTCGGGCACATTGATTCGATCACGCTGTTTTCGAAGTGCCACCACGGTTACAGCTATCACCCGACGAAGATCGGCCAGATGCATCCGCACTTGAAAACCGATTTGCTGGCGCGGCAGATCGACGCTTGCCGGGAGATCAACGTGCGCTGTCCGATCTACCTGAGCGCGGGGCTCGACGAACTCGCGGCCTTCGCCAATCCGGGTTGGGTCGTGAAGAAAAAAGACGGTGTGCTCTGGAAGCCGCTCGAGGTGGAGTGGTTCGTGCGCATCCTGCGTTTCAACTCGCCGTATCTGGCCTACCTTTGCGCGCAGATTGAAGAAGTCTGCCAGCGCTGGCCCGACAACGACGGCATCTTTCTCGACATCATCGGCACGCGCATGGACTACAGCGACGATGCGCTGAAGGAGATGAAGCGGGCCGGCTACAACCCTGAGCAGGATGATGATGTTGCGCGCTACGCGGAAGACGTGCTCCACCGCTATTTCAAAG
>JAGOUB010000103.1 GCA_018061525.1 Candidatus Peribacteraceae bacterium | reverse complement strand
ACTTAGTTACTGACACCCTCCCGAAGGAGGCTGTATGACTTCGTGCCCCTTCACCCCCGGCCGGCGCGCACCCCTCCGCAGGCAAAGACGCCACCGTGCGCCGGAGGCGAATAGTGAGGTGTGCTTCAGGTTTGGTGCAGTGAGACCGTGGAGCGGTGTCGCGCCACGGGGGGTGTGGGGAAGGCCCCGCCGCGGAGCGCACCGAAGGTGCCAGCGGAGCTGTCGACGAGGCGGCGTATGAGCCGCCGAGGAAGACACGGGGCCGGGCGGAGGGGTGTTGGCGCGACGCGCTTTCTTGGGCACTTCTTTGTCGCGCATAAAGAAGTGCCATACCGAATAGATGGCACCAGCTTTGAGTACGGGTCTTTTGCGCCAAAGAAAGTGGATACCCGTTGGTTGGCAGGCGTCTGAATCATCCTAATCTTTATCGCGCACAAAGAAGTGCCATACTGACCAAATGGCAGAATACTGCGAAAAATAACATACTAAAACACCATCATTCCTGCCCCATGCAAGAGGGCCAGACTACCGCAAGAGCTAGCTATGGAGTACAATAGGGAGATACACAAACCCCATGCCTTCCTCCCCCTCTACGTACCAGAAACTCTTCGTGCGCGCGTTCGACGCTAAGTCCCTCGCGGACAAGGTGCAGAACAAGCTCGCCCTCCAGCGTGAGCTGGGTTGGCCTGCCGAGCCGAAAGCCCCGATGCTCTGCCTGCCCGAGGGTATGACAGATGAACTCGGCGGCGCCCTCCTGAAGGGCGTGCTGCCGGGCCTTGTCACCCAGAACGTGCAGCTCCTCATCCGCGGCAAGGGAGGCGCCGCCTACGCCACGATCTTCTCTGAGCTTCAGACTCGCTACCCGCACCGCATCGCCATTCTCCCCAATACCGACGAAGGCATGGCGAAGATGCTCTCGGCCGCCGATATGGCCCTGTTCCTGGCGCCGGCCGGCAAGGATGACGCCACGCTGAAGGCCTGCATGGCCTGCGGCGTACTGCCGGTGGGCCAGGCCGGTTCGCCGTTGCTCGAGAATTACGATCCCGTGCAGGAGAGCGGCACTGCCTTCACCTACGAAGACGCCAACCCCTGGCACGTGTTCGCGGCCATCGTCCGCGCACTCGAGACGTTCAAGCTGCCGTACGACTGGCGCACGATCCAGCGCCACGGCATGGAGATGGCTGACTGAGAGTCTCTGACTTAGTGGCTGCCGGTGGTGCCGAAACCGCCGCGCGTGGCCGCGCCGTGGTCGTCGACTTCCACCCACTCGGCCTTTTCGAGCTTGATGATGAGAGCCTGGGCGATGCGCTCGCCACGCTCCACCGTCACGGGCTCCTTCGTGATGTTCATCACTTGGACCAAGAGCTCGTCCTTGGGGCCGTGGTAGTCGGCGTCGATCACGCCCATGGAGTGGGGGAACGACAGGCCCTTCTTGCGCGGCAGCGATGAGCGCGGCGCGATGATGAGGCCGTAGCCCTCGGGGATCTTCACGATCACGTTGCCGGGCACAAGCGCGATCTCGCCCGGTGCGATGACCGTGGTCTCGCGGGTAATGAGGTCGCAGGCAATGGCGCCCGCCGTGTTGTACGTGGGCAGGGGGAGGGTCTTGTCGATTCGGACGATATCGATCTGCATGCCCAAAGCCTACCGGCACTCGGAGCCGAGGTGAAGCTTAGGGGGCGCGGGCCAAGCCGAGCACGTTGGCATCAAGCAGGCCGTTGGCGATCAGCTCGTTGAGGACGTAGCGGGGCGTGCCGTCGCCTTCGAACTTCAAGCGGAGGAGGTCTTGGGGGTTGCCGCGGTCGAGGATTTTGCTGCGGATCACTTGATTGAGCTTGCGCTTGATCTCGCGGCGGAAATTGGCAGCGGCCTCCGCCATCTTTGGGTCGCGCTGGCTAAGCGCGTCGAGCTGCTTGGCGCGGCCGATGATGCCACCGGAGTAGGCGATGATCTTGCCGGCGTTGGGCAGCTGGCCGGTGGAGGAGATATCGAAGAGGGTGTTCAGGAAGCTCTCAGGCAGCAGCACTACCTCGGAATTGGAGAAGTAACCCGGCGCGGCCGTGCGCATATCGAAGTCTTCGAAGGCACCAAAGAGCTTGGACAGTTCGCGCACCGAACCAAACTGCGGCTCGAAGATAGAGATGTGCTTGCCGTCGGCGATCTCCGGCGTCTGGCCGGCGAGCATGGCGCCGACGATCTTGGCCTTCTGCGGCTCTTCGAGTTCCTTGCCAGCGCGCCGATTCACTTCCTGTTCCACTTGCAGGATGGCCCGCGACAGCGGGTCTTTGGCTTCGGCCGCCTTGGCTTCGCCCTTCTTATCGCTCTTGCTCCACTGCTGAATGTCGGCGGCGTTCACGGTGTAGTACGCCATGGTGTACGGAATCTGGTTCCAAGAGCCTTCGCCGAACTTGGAGAGGATCGTGTCGTTCATGTACTGGCCGACGTTCGGCTGGCGCAGCCAGAAGTTCAGGCGGGCGGCGAAGATGGCCGAGGTGGCCGGGTCCTTGGCCTTGCGCAGGGCGCCGCGCAGGATGCCGATGGCCTTCCAGTAGCCATTGCCCTTCATGGCCTTGTCGAAGAGCGCGAGGTACGAGTCCATGTCATTCTTGCCTTCGACGACGGCCATCTGGTCCTGCATGTCTTTGTTGCCGTTGGCGTTACTCTTGTTGAGCAGGCCGCTCAGGTACGACGCCAGGATGTCGTTATCCATGTAGTCCTGCGGCACGATGCTGCGGATGTTGAAGCCGAAGGCCTCTACGCCCGGCAGGGCCTTGTCGTCGATGAAGTTGTACTTCATCAGCGGGTAGAGCCAGCCCTTCTGCGAGGCGAACTCCAGGATGGCCAAGAACTGGCTCGGCTTGCCGGTGCTCTGCGACAGAACTCCGCCCGGTCCGAAGAGGTCGTTAAAGCCGAGCTCGCGCGTGCCGATGGCTTCCATGAAGTCCTTGCGCTCCTTGGCCTGGTCGTTGGTCACCTTGTCGCTGAGCGACTTGTTCACGTCCTCGCCGTAGGGGAGCCACTTGAACATGTTACCGACCTTCTTGGCCACGACGTTGGACTTGCTGTTGTTGTAGCCCTTGATCGCTTCGGTGTAGCGCTCCTTCCACTTCTTGAAGCCCTCGATGATCTGGTTGACCGAGAAGAACTCGACATTCAGCGAGGCAAAGATGCCTGGGCGCGCGGGTTCGACCTGCTGGCCGGGCAGATCGGTCTTTTCCACGGCGGTCAGAAGGCCGTTAACGTTCTCCGCGCGCAAGGCCTCGTCGAATTTGTCGAGGCGGCCGTTGAGGTAGGAGAGCTTCGTGGGAATGCCGGCGCGGATGCCCAGGTGGTGGGTGACAAAATCCTTGGTGCTGTTGTTCATGCCTCCCCACATGTTTGGATCGGTCACATCCGGCAACTCGCCGGTAGTGGGATCGTAACTGGCGTGGCCGCGAGTGGCGGCGATGGCGGCGTCCAGATCGGCGACGGTGTGGCGGGGGTCGGTCTCGCTCCACTCGCGCGAGCCGATATCGACGTCGCCGTGCATGGTGGCAATCCAATCGCGCAGCTCGGTGGGCGGCAGATTGCCCCGCTCCCACTGGTCG
>JAGOUB010000102.1 GCA_018061525.1 Candidatus Peribacteraceae bacterium | reverse complement strand
CCTCAAAAGAGCGTCAAGAACCATTTTTATAATGATGCAAGAACGGGATGAATGGCGTTCTTTCCACCTTTCCGGCAGACTTCCGCCGTGCGTATCGACGTCCTCACCCTCTTCCCCGGCATGTTCACGGGACCGCTCTCGGAGAGCATCCTCAAGCGCGCCCGCGAGGCGGGACACTTCACGCTCCGCATCCACGACATTCGCGACCAGGCCAAGGGCGTGCATCGCCAGGTCGACGATCGCCCGTACGGCGGCGGCGCCGGCATGCTGATGATGGCCGAACCGGTGGCAACAGCCATCGAGGCGGCGAGCGCGGCCGATCCCCTGCCCGGCGCCACGCCCCGCCGCATCTTCCTGACGCCCGGCGGCGAGCGCCTGACGCAGGCCACTGTGGAGCGCCTGGCCAAGGAGCCGTGGCTGCTTCTGCTCTGCGGACACTACGAAGGGGTCGACCAACGCGTGAAGGACATCGGCCTCATCGACGAGGAGATCTCGATCGGCGACTACGTGCTCACCGGCGGCGAGCTGCCGGCGATGGTCCTCATCGACGCCGTCGCGCGGCACCTGCCCGGCGTGCTCGGCCACGAGGACTCGGCTGCCGAAGAGAGCTTCTCGCCCGCCCTCGACGGCAAGCGCGAGTATCCCCATTACACTCGTCCGGAGGTATTCCGCGGATTAAAAGTTCCCGATGTCCTTATTTCCGGCGATCATAAAAAGATCGCTGAATGGCGCCGCCAAAACACGCACTGAGATGGACGTGGACAGCCTCCAACAGCGGCTGATCCGCGAGAAGCAGATGACTGTCGGCATCCGCTGCCGGCCGGGCGCCAAGCAAGCCACGCTCGGACCCATCTTGGAGGACGGCACGCTCAAGGCGAGCGTCCGTGCTCCCGCCGAAGACGGCCGCGCCAACGCCGAGCTGCTCACGCTGCTCGAAGAATCGTTCCACGCCCAGGCCGCGCTCGTGGCCGGCGCCGCCGATCGGCGCAAGGTGGTGCGTCTCACGCTCCGCCCATGACTGCCCGCTTCTCCGTCCTCGGCGCGCCGCTCGATGCCGTCACTCCGGCCGAGGCCGTCGCGCGCCTGCGCGCCATGCTAACAAGCGAAACGCAGAACCACGTCATGACGCCGAACAACGAGATGCTCGTCTACGCCGCGAGCCATCCGGAATTCCTCGCGCTCCTCAACGGCACCGCCCTCAACCTACCCGACAGCACCGGCGTCGCCTGGGCCATGCACCGCGCGGGCGCGAGTAACCAGCAGCGCGTGACGGGCGTCGATACCGTCCAGCGCCTCTGCGCCGAACTCGGACCCGACTCACCCGTCTTCTTCCTGGGCGGACGCGAGAACGTCGCCGGCCGCGCCGCCGCCGAACTCAAGCGCCGCAACCCCGCGCTCGCGGTCGCCGGCGCACTCGAAGCCAGCCCCCGCGCCGAGGACGCAGCCGCCATCGTCGCCGCCGTAAACGAGAGCGGCGCGAGATTGCTGCTCGTCGCCTACGGTGCGCCCAAGCAGGACGAGTGGATCGAGAAACATCTACAGCAGATGCCCGCCGTCCGCGTGGCCATGGGCATCGGTGGCACGTTCGACTTCATCGCCGGGCGTATCCAACGCGCGCCAAAAATCTTCCGCGCCCCTGGGCTTGAGTGGCTCTGGCGGCTCCTCCAAGAACCCTCGCGCTTCCCGCGCATCTGGAACGCCGTCGTGCGCTTCCCGCTCTTAGTCCTGCACCGAGACCGTCGCGCCTGAGCCGCCTTCGCGGAGGCGCTCGTAGCCGGCCAGTTTCCACTCACCGCGGTCTTGGCGCAGGTGCACCAGCAACGGACCGTCTTTACTATCGGCGTAGTAGTCGCGCGCGTCACCCATGTCGCGCAGCAGCGAGGTTTCGGTCAGCTCCATCTCCGGCATGAGGAAATAGATGCCCACATCGGGCTTGCTGATGAGCGCGGCCTGCAGGTTCACCATCGCTTTCCCGAGCGCCGCCACAGCGGCCACGATCAAGATGCACGTGATCAGCCCCATGGCGATGCTGGTGCGGGGCTCCGGTTGGTTGAAATCGTAATGGTGCATTCCCCTCATGATACCAAAAACTGGTCATTTACGCCAGATAGCGCTGGATTGGGTGACAGGGCCGACGGACGCTAGGATAGGCGCATGAACAACCGCCTCTGCCTCATTGTCGTCGATGGATTCGGCGTCGCCCCCGAGGGTCCCGGTAACGCCCGCACTCTCGCCAATCTCCCCACCATCAAGCGCCTCGAAGCCGAGGTGCCGAGCGTCCTTATGGACGCCTCCGGTGAAGCCGTCGGCCTGCCTGTGGGCCAGCAAGGCGCCAGCGAGCCCGGCCACCTGACCATCGGCGCCGGCCGCGTCGTTTTCCAACCGCTGGCCGAGATCGATCGCGCCATCCGCATGGGAGACTTTGAGAAGAACCCGGTCCTGGCCGGCGCCTGCGAGCGCGCCGCCGAGCGCAAGGTGCCGCTCCACCTCTTTGGCCTTTACTCCAAGGGAGGCGTGCACAGCTCCGCCGAGCACTATCACGCCATGCTCCGCCTGGCGAAGGCTAAGGGCGTCGAGCGCGTGTTCCTCCACCTGTTCGGCGACGGCCGCGACGTGGGCGAGCAGCAGTTCTCGGCCGACTTCGAGCTGCTGGAGAAGGAGATCGACGAGCAGAAGATTGGCGCCGTCGCCTCGGTGATCGGCCGCTACTACGCCATGGACCGCGACAAGCAGTACGCCCGCACCAAGCTCGCGTACGACCTGATGACGCAGGGCATCGGCGAAGAGACGCCGGACGTGCTCGGCAGCGTGCGCAACTGGTACGTAAAGGCGCCCGACGGCCAGAAGACCGACTATTACCTGGAGCCGCTCAAGACGCCCGCCTTCCAGGCCATCGGCGAGAACGACGTGGCCGTCTGCGTGAACTTCCGCAGCGACCGCTCGGTGCAGATCGTCGAGGCGCTTGAGGCCGCCGACTTCCAGCACTTCCCGCGCCCCGTCCGCGTCAAGGACGTGGTCTGCGTGGGACCGTATTCGCAGCACCTGCCCGTCGCCTTCCCGCCCGCCGATGTGACCAACACCCTCGGCCAGGTGGTCTCGGACGCCGGCAAGAAGCAGCTGCGCGTGGCCGAGACCGACAAGTTCGCGCACGCCACCTTTTTCTTCAACGCCCAGCGCCAGGAGCCCTACGCCAACGAGGACCGTGTGCTGGTGGAGTCGCCCAAGGTCCCGAACTACGCCGAGACGCCGGAGATGAGCGCCAGCAAACTGACGGACGAAGTGCTCGCCCGCGTCCGCGCCCAGACCTACGACCTGATCGTCATGAACTACGCCAACTGCGATCTGGTTGGCCACGGCGGCAAGATCGAGGCGGTGGTGAAGAGCTGCGAGTCGGTGGACCGTGAGCTCGCCCGCCTGCTGCCCGAACTGGAGGCCAACGGCTACCAGGTGATCATCACGGCCGACCACGGCAACTGCGAGGAGATGCTCGTGCCGGGCACCCAGACCATCAGCCCGAGCCACAGCTGCAACCAGGTGCAGACCTTCGTGATCGCGCCCGATGTCATCAAGTCCTCCGACGACCTCAAGGGCCTGACCGGCCTCAAGGACATCGCCCCGCTCAGCCTGA
>JAGOUB010000101.1 GCA_018061525.1 Candidatus Peribacteraceae bacterium | reverse complement strand
GCAGGACACCAACGTGGCCGCCCTGCGCCGCGAGCTCAACGCCGACCGCCGCGCCGACATCGCCAACATGCAGCGCGACAGGATCGACGAGGTGATCGAGGGCCTGAGCATGCGCTCGCTCGGCCCCGCGACGACCGTCGACCGGATGTTGCGCGACGAACCCGATACCAGCAACGAACGCTACATCCAGGCCCGCGCCCACACCGGCCGCGACGGCCAGATCGATCTCGTCTACTGGAGCACGAACCCGTCGCGCATGAACGCCGATCGCCAGCTGCTCATCGGCTGGCGCGATCAGACAGTGCAGAACCTCTCGACGAGCGCCAGGGCCGGCCTAAACGCGCTCATCTTGCGCCTCGACGCTCTGGAGCAGGCCGATCCCACCCGCCTGCAGGCCGACCTGGTGTCGCGCCAGATCAGCGAAAGCATGACCTCCAAGGGCATGAACTACATGGGCCGCATGACGCTCATCGTGGCCGGCACCGGCCTGGTGGTCCTGAACGGCGCCATGATGCTCGTAAACGGCAATTTCTCGCCCATCATCGGCCTCTACGCCGCCGTCGCCCTGGCCGCCGCCTACCCCAACATGTTCTTCGGCTCGCGCGAACAGCGCGCGCTGGAGGCCGCCGGCGCCGCCTTCCAAACGCCCGCCTTCAAGTTTTTCCAGGGACGCCTGCCTGCCGCCGCCATGGGCGTGCTGACGGAGAACATCATGAGCGAGGAAGGCCGCCGCGCCGTCACCGAGACCATCCGCCGCGACGATTCAACGCCGCTCACCGCCACCGAAGTGACCCGCCTGGCCGCCGAGCTCCTGCCCGCCACGAACCAGCGCGTGCCGGCCGAGGCCCGTAGCGCCCTGGAGGCCGCCATCCGCGAGCAGCCGCAGATGCTGCTCAACCTGGCCACGTCTCTGCAACCATCCGCCGGCAACGACGATGGCCGCCAGCTAGTGATCGACGGCGCCCGCCTGGGCGAGCCGCGTCAGTCGCTCATCCGCAACGGTGCGCAGGAAATCCGCGATACGCCCGGCGCCGCTCAGGCGCTCAGACAACCGCCGACTTCCGCTTCATCTCCCGCGTAAACACCTCGAGGATATCCCCCTCCTCGATGGGAGTGGAACACTCGGTGCGCATGCCGCACTCGGTGCCTTCCTTGGCTTCTTTGATGTCCTGGTCGACCTTGCGGAGCGAGGTGATGCGGCCGGTGGCCACGGTCTCGCCGCCGCGCTGCAGGCGGAACGGCAGGCGCTTGATGAGGCCGTCGGTGACGCGGCCTCCCACCACCTGCTCGGAGCGCTTCGTCATGAAGACGCCGCGAACCTCTAGGTGGCCGAGGACAGCCTCCGTCTCTTCGGGCTCCAGCAGGCCGCCGAGCATCTGCTCAATCTCTTCGAGTAGGGCGTAGATCACATCGTACTGACGGATCTTCACGTCCTCGCGCTCTGCCGTGCGGGCCACGGCAGGGGGTACGGTCACATGGAATGCGATCACGACGCCGCCGCTGGCCGAAGCCATCATCACGTCATTCTCGGAGACGGCGCCGACCGCGCCGTGGATGACCTTCACCGTCACACCCTCGTTGGAGATAGCCTCCAGGGCGCCGCGGATGGCCTCGAGCGAACCCTGGGTGTCCACCTTCAGGACCGCCTTGAGCTGCGTGGCCCTGCCCTCGGAAAGGCGGGCGACGAGGTCGACGAAGCTCTGCTTCTTATCTTTGCCGGCCTCGGTGAGATACTGGTCGACGAGCTCGCGCGCGTCGCGCTCGGAGGGCACCACCTGGAGGATATCGCCCACCTGGGCGACAGTGTCGAAGCCCGAGACGCGCACGGCGCCGGAGGGCGGAGCCTCTTCCACGCGCTCGCCGCGGGACGAGGTCATGGCACGCACACGGCCGGACGTGCCGCCGCAGACGAAGATATCGCCGATACGGAGCGTGCCGGTATTGATGATGACGGTGCCGAGCGCGCCGAGCGACGAGTCGAGGTGACTCTCGATGACAGTGGCGACGGCGCGACGGTCGGGCTTAGCCTTGAGCTCCTCCAACTCGGTGACGAGCAGGATCTGCTCCAGAAGCTGCGGAATACCCTGCTTGGTGACAGCCGAACAGGCCACCAGCGGGATGGTGCCGCCCCACTCCTCTACCAGGATCTCGTGCTTGGCGAGTTCGCCCTTCACGCGCTCAGGGTCGGAGGCTTCCTTATCGATCTTAGTGAGGGCGACGATGATCGGCACACCGGCCTCCTTGGCGTGGCTAATGGCCTCGATGGTCGTGTCTTTCACGCCGTCGTCGGCCGCCACCACCAGGATGACGACGTCCGTCACCTGGGCGCCGCGGGCGCGCATGGCGGTGAAAGCGCCGTGACCGGGAGTGTCGAGGAACGTGATCGGCTTGCCGTCGTGTACCACCTGGTAGGCGCCGATCGCCTGGGTGATACCGCCTGCCTCGCCTCCGGCCACATCTGTCTGGCGGATGGCGTCGAGGAGCGACGTCTTGCCGTGGTCGACGTGGCCCATCACCACCACGATCGGCGGGCGCGGGACCAGGCCTTCGGTATCGTCTTTGAGAAGCGCTTCGAGGTTGCGACTGACGAGGTCCTCCACCTTGGCGGCGGACTGCTCGCGGGCGACCGTCACGCCGAGCTCGGCGGCGACGATGGCGGCCGTGTCGTAGTCGATAGTCTGGGTGATGGTGGCCATCACGCCGTTCTTCATGAGCGTGCCGACCACTTGCGGCACCTGGATGCCGGCTTTCTCCGCGAACTCCTTCACCGTCAGCTGCGCGGGCAGCGTGACGATGCCTTCTTTGCGCTTGATCTGCTCCTGCACCGTCGGCTGCTGGGTGCCGCGCTTGGGCATGGACGGACGCGGACCGCGCTCGGGCGGACGGCGCGAGCCGAAACCGCCGCGCGCCGGGAGCGGCGCCGGACGGGTGAGGGCGGCCTGGCGAGCCGTGGCCGCGGGTGAGACGTCGTCGAGTGAGAGCTTGCGGAGCACGTGGAGCGCATCCACCTTCTGCTCGACGGGAGCGGCGGCGACCGTTTCCGCCGGCTGGGCGGCGGCCGGAGTGGCCGAGGCCTCGTCGTCGGGCTCGAGGCTCATGGGCTGCATGAGCGAGTCGAGATTGACGGTCAGGTTGTGCTTGCGGGCGATGAAACGAGCCACGCCAATGGCGAGGTTATCGGGAATCTCTCGGTCGGTGGCTTTGACACCGAAATCCACTTGCTCCAGCTCCTTGCGGAGCTGTTGTCCGGTCATGCCGAGAACTTTGGCCACTTGAACGAGGCGCATAGGGAGAAACGGGGCCGGAAAGGCCCACGGATGCTACCAGCAAACGCGTCTCGCCTCAAACCGACGGATGGCTTTCCTTTACGCCGCGGCCGGGCCGTCGACCGGCTTGGGAGCCTGGGGACGGATCGGCACCGACTGGAGGGGCGGACGGGGGGCCGGAGCAGGCGCAGGAACCGACGTAGCCGGCTTGGGCGCGGGAGCCGGAACCGGCGCGGCAGTCACAGGCTTCGGGGCGGCCACCGGCGGCGGCACAGCGATCGGCTTAGGAGTGACGGGAGCGGGAGCCGGGGCAGCGACCGGCTTGGTCGCGGCCGGGATCGGCGTAGAGACGGGCGGCACGGCGCGCGGGATGTCGCGCGGCGGCTGGGCCGGCA